>JBCCGX010000028.1:0-22527 GCA_039029035.1 Acidobacteriota bacterium
GACCGCCGGTTGTAGAACCCGTGTAAAGCTCGGGTAACGTTTCTCTGGAGTCATCGATCTCGCGGCGCGATCACGGGTTCCGGATCCCCTTCGCGCAACGCGACCGTGCTATCCAGCGGCAGGTCGCGAAAGACCTGCCGGCGACCGGAAGGCCAGGAGACCTCGACCACCGGCAGCGCTCGAGCGGTGCCGAGGCCAATCTCCTGTTGCAGGCTCGAGGCTCCGAAGCTGCCGCCAGTCGAAACGGTGGCAAAGATCTGCTGGCGGCCCGAATCGGTATCGAGCTCGAGACGTAGGCGCGCTCCGATGGCGGAGCGATTGGAGCTCGTGCCCTCGAGTCGGAGGGTGATCCAACGGTGGCCATGCCCCGGGTTGAGGAATAGCGCGTTCTGGTACACGTCCCCGGAGTAGGCGCCGCCGATCACGGTGAAGACATCTTGATCGCCATCGTTGTCGAGGTCGCCGAAAGAGACCCCGTGGCCTTTCTGGAGATGCCCGAAGCCGCCTGCGGAGGTGACATCCTGGAAGGTGCGGCCGCCGTCATTACGGAACATGCGGTTGGGGATCAAGGCACGAAAATCGGGGGCGCCGGTACCGAGATAGAAGTCGAGATAGCCATCGTTGTCGAGATCGCCGAAGTTCGCTCCCATCGCCAGCAGGACGTGATCGAGGCCCGCGGCTGTGGTGACGTCAGCAAAGTGGATCTTGGGCTGGCCCTCTCCCGGGGGTGCACTCAGCCCGGCGCCGGCGCCCAGGTTACGATAGAGGCGGGGCGTCGCGGCGGTCGTCGGCAGCCCCAGGTAGTCGGCGGCGACCTGGGTTGCGTTCGCCTCGGTGTAACTCCGCGGGTAGCCGGCAACGAAAAGATCGAGCCAGCCATCGTTGTCGTAATCGAAGAACCAGGTCGGGAAGCTGTGGATCGGCTCGCTGACCCCGGCTTCGCTGGCGATTTCATGGAAACCCGAGCCTCGGTTGTAGAACAACAGATTGGGCTGCACCAATCGCGAGAGATAAAGGTCGAGCCGGCCATCGTTGTCGACATCACCCCAAGCCACGCCCTTGACGTAACCGCCGACAGCGACGCCGACCTCGGCGGCAACATCGGTGAAGGTGACCGTTCCGTCGGCCCCGGGCCCGTTGTTGCGATAGAGCTGACAAGGGTGCGGCTCGCCGGGCAGAGACTCATTACCGATGAAGAGATCGAGCCAGCCGTCGTTGTCGTAATCACCCCAGGCCGCCGTCTGCGTGGGATGGAAGCTCAGCAGGCCAACACGCTCAGTGACATCGACGAAGGTGACGGTCCCGTTTTCGGTGCCACGGTTCTCGAGCAGAGAGTTCGGATGTCGGCCGCTGGGTCCGAGCCAGGCGCCGCGTAGCACCAGCACATCGGCATCGCCATCGTTGTCGTAGTCGGCGTGCACCAGATTGAGGCCGCTGGTGAGACCGCTGAGGCCGGCCGCCTCGGTGCGCTCGTCGAAGGTACCGTCTCGCCGGTTCACGAAGAACTGTAGGGGATCGCGCAGACCCCAAGAGGACACCATCACGTCGAGGTAGCCGTCGCCATCGAAATCCTCGACGACACTGCCGCCGGCCAGACCGACGGTGTCGAGCCCGGCATGCGGTGCGACGTCGACGAAGCGGCCGACATCGTAGTCGGAGGCGAAAACCTCAGGCGGTATGCGCCACGCCAGCGGTACCTTCTCGGGGTAATCGCCGACCGTCATAGCAGCCAGGTTGAAGAGCCAGCGACTGAGAAGGTCGTCCGGATCCTCTTCCAAGAGCTCAGCCAGCTCCGCCATCGCCGCGCGTGAGCCTTGCTGCTGCCGGTGGACGCCACTGGCCCGGATCGGTAGCAGGCAAGAGTCACTGGTATGTCGTTCGAGGCAATTCTCCTGCTCGCCGACTCGCAGGTGTGCTGCCGCCAAAAGGCTGCGAATCTGACGCCCAAACTCAGGCCCCAAAGGGGAGCCAGGTGTCCGCACCGTCTCGGCGAGGGTGTTGAAACGCTCGACCGCCTCGGCCGACCGGCCCGCTCGCAGCATCTCGTTGGCCAGCCGAAACTCGGCTCGAGCGCGGCCGGAAGGCTCCGCCGGTGACTCGAAGCTGCGCATCAGAGCCAGCCGCTCCTGGTTGACGAATGTGTTCTCGAGCGGTCTCGCGGCGTCGGCCAGTAGCGCCAGGCGCTGCGCCATCCGCTCGCTGCCCGGGGCTCGTGTCTTCGGTGGTGCCGTTTCGACGACCGGATGACAAGCCGTCACCAAGACGGTGAAGAGGATCGAGTGCGCACGCGACCACGGAAGCATCTCGGTGGAGTATAGCCGTGCTCTTGACTCAGGGAGTGTTTCGGCGCCGATCACCAGGGCCGCTCGAAGCCGATCCGCAACCGCTCGGCTTGAGTTCTTCAGGTAGTGGGTCAGTTCGAGATGCCTTGCGTATTCCGGAATGCTTTGTTAATCTCCCTCGATTACCTCTAAGCAAGCCCTAGCGGGATCGTCAGGTGCCCAGGAACGAGGAGTTCTCGGCGCCATGGCAGATGAAGCCTGTATCGAATCAGAAGGAGACGCGTATGGCGAAGAAATGGATCTGGATGCTGGCCCTGGTCGGTTGTACCGTCTTTGCAGGCCTGGCGATCGCCGAAGGCGGGATGCCGAGCGAGGCCGATCACGAGCTGGATATGGAGGCGTTGAAACGCATGGCTCCGGCGGAGCGGATCGCCGCGCAGCAGTCTTACAAAGACAAGCTCGAGGCTGCGGCCCGGGCGAACGGCTGGCGGCCCGGGAATCGACGACCGTTCACGCCGGTAGGCCGACAGGCCGGTACGCCGATCGATGCCGCGGGTTCGATCACCTACCACTCCGGCGTTCTCGGCACTTGCTGTACCAATGGCTTCACTGTCGGCAACCAGTTCAACAGCGCGATCACGACCGGTGGTACGATGATCGGCCCGGTCGAGATGTCGGGCTCGGTCACCATGGCCACCTTCGACCTGGTTGCTGTGAGTGCGCCCAATGTCTTTCTGAGCTTTTACCACAACCGGGCCGGAACGACGGCGCCGCGGATCGGCGGCTCCATCCTCACCACTGGGGTAACGGGGCTCAACACCAAGACGGTCGCCATCAGCTACTCCGGCAGTACTTTCATTGCTGGCATTTGGAACTTCAACGGTGATTCGCCCGCCGTTGCCACCGGCTCGGTCGGTGGCCAGGGTTTCCATGGCGTCAGCCTCGACGACGGGGCTGGTGGCATGTCGATCATGGACCTGGCTGGAACCAACGCCGCGATGTCGGTCATCGGCAACGTGCTGACGCCGGTGGAGTTGATGAGCTTTGAGATCGACTAGCAGTCGTTCGCCATTGGCTTGCAGAATCGGCGCTGGAGCGATCCGGCGCCGTTCTGTTTTTTGGGGCGGAGCACACCCTCACCTCGAGACTCTGGCAAGCTCGGCGCTCACCTACTACCACGTGCTCGCCGGAAGCCCTGTCTCAAGGCGCTGGCGTCGCCTCGACTTGCAGCTTCGCCATCCAGTCGTCGAGGACGCTGGCTTGTAAGGATCGCGCCCGTTCGGTCCCCAGCTTGTTCTCGGCTGCAGCACGCGCCTCGTCCCAAGTCATGGGCCGTGGTTCCTCGATCCCGTTCAGCCGCACAATCCACAGGCTCCGGCCCTCGGCTACCAGGTCGCTCATCGCACCCGGCTGCAGACGGAGTACCTCGCGCAGGAAATTGAGCCCGAACCGGTGGGGCAGAACTCGGCGCGAGAGCGGATCGAGCCGACCGCCTTGGACGGCCGAGGTGTGGCGCGAGTGGCGCCGCGCCGCGTCCTCGAAACGGGTCTCCCCGGTCCGGATCTGGTGCACCAAGAGCTCGCCTCTTCGGTACACTGCTTGTTCGTCGTGCCCCTCCAGGGGCAAGCGGATGACGGACAGGTCATAGAAAGCGAGGCGCGAGAACTGTTCGCGGTGGGCCTCCCAATAGCTTTGAACCTCGTCTTCCGTCGGGGCTTCAAATCGAGCCTCGACCAGATAGAGCTGGGCACGGGTCGCCAGAATCTCGCGGCGCGCCCAAAGCTGCCGCGCGATCAGGTCGTCTTTCTCGGCCAAGCCGCGACGCTCGATCTCGCGCAAGCTCATCTGCGACACCAGGTAATTCTCGATCCGACGGCGGAGGTCTTGGCGCGGAACCTCGTCGATCTCGACACGGGAGCTCCCAGCCTGCAGCAACCGCTCGACGTCGAGCAGTGACAGCCGGTCGTCGGCAAGCTCGACCAAGGTTGCGGACGGGTCGCGGGGCTCGGCGTCCAGGACCTGCCAGCGATAGCGTGGTTCTGCGGCGCTCCGCAGCGCAATCTCGAGTTCTCCCCAGGCCTTGTTGAAAGCCCGTTTTTCGAGCAGGATCCGGGCGATCCGCCGAAGATCCGCCGGAGTGCGGGTCACTTTGTCGAGAATCTTCTCGCAATAGAGGACGGTCAGGCCGTCGGTTCCATGGAGGATCTCGCTGATCTCCCCGGGTCGCAGCGCCATCGCGATTTTGTCGATCGGCGGCGGGAAGGTACCGGCGGGGACATTGCCGAGCAGACCCTTGCGGAAGCGGCTCTGGGAGTCGGACTCGGCCGCCGCCAGCTCACCGAAGTCCTCTCCGGCGAGGGCTCGTTGGCGCAAGGCTTCCATCGCTGCCAGAACAGCCGCTTTGTCCGCCGGAGTGGCAGCCGGCGGAAAGCGTTTGTAGAGGTTGCGTAAGCGAACTCGGCGCGGCTGGGTGTAGGTGTCTTTGATCTCTTGGTACTTAGCCTCCGCCTGCTCATCGCTGATCTGGATGGATTGCTGGACATGGCGGCGCAGCTCGGCCATCGCGAGGGCCGCCTCCGCCTGCTCGAGCTCGAGTCGTACCTCGGGTCGGCGATCGAGGCCGAGCCACAAGGCTTCTGTGGCCAAGGCTTTGGTCACGATCAGCTCTTGTAGAGCCATGTCTCTGTCGGAGCTTTCCTTACCAGCACCGAAACGCAGCCAGCTGTCGAGCTCGGCCTTCGTCACGGCGCTGCGAAAGCTGCCGGCGTCCGGCGAGATCTCCTCGGCCGCAGCCGGGCCGAGGCTCGGGAACAGAATCAGACACAGAACGAGCCACGAGCTGTGGCGGAGGCAGTGGTGCGGCATCCATAGATTGTATTCGCAGCCTTCAGCTAGAGTACCGCCTTCATGCTCCGAGATTGGCGCTTCTTACTGCTCCTCGCCTGCTTTGCACTCTCAGGCTTGGCGGCCCTGGTGTACCAGACCGCCTGGACACAGCAGTTCGCCCTCGTCTTCGGCGCCTCGGAGCTAGCGGTCGCCAGCGTGCTGGCTGCTTACATGGCTGGCCTGGCGGCGGGCGCTGCGGTCGCAGGCCGATGGGTCGGCCGCCTGCAGCGGCCGCTGCTCGTCTACGCTGTGCTGGAATTGGCGATCGGGCTCAGCGCCCTGGCGGTTCCGGCGGCGCTACGGTTGGCGGCCCGGCTGCAAGTGGCGGTGCTCGGCGGACTCGAGGTGCCGCCCGAGGCCGGATCGCTCGCTTCGGCCTGCTTCTACCTGGCAGCGAGCTTCGTCATCTTGCTGCTGCCCACCGGCCTGATGGGGGCGACCCTGCCGCTGCTCGCTCGCCACGCCGTGCGTCGCGATCTCGAGATCGGCCCCAGAATCGGACTGCTCTACACAGCCAACACCATGGGCGCAGCCGGAGGCACCCTGCTCGCCGCGTTCGTGCTGCTACCGCGCCTGGGGCTGGGTCGCACCATCCTGGTGGGCGCCGGTGTCAACGTCCTGGTCTTCATCCTCGCGGCAATCCTGACCCGGGGCCCGGTGGCAACCAACACTTCGTTACAGGAGCCGACCACTGGATCTCACCCGAGCGATTCGAGCTCCGCCTGGCAAGTGAAGAACTGGATCCTGCTCCTGATCCTGATCTCCGGCGTCGTGTCGTTCACCTGGGAGGTGTTGTGGGTGCGGCTGCTGAGCCACCTCCTGGGAGGTAGCATCTATGCCTTTGGCACGATGCTCGCTACGTTCCTCACCGGCATTGGCCTGGGCTCGGCGGCCGCGGCCCGGTGGGCGGTCGATCGACCACGAGCACAGCGCGGCTTCGCGGTGGCACAACTGGGGATCGCCTTCTCTTCCTGCGCCGCGTTCTTCTGGGTCGACCGCCTGCCGGCGCTCGCCGGCGACCTGGCCAAGAGCGGTGGCGCGTTGTCGGCTAGCGCGCCTCTGGCTGCGGCCACGCTGCTCCCCGGGGCACTGTTCATCGGCGCCACGTTCCCGTTCGCCGTCCGGGTGCTGGCCACCGGGGCGGCAGAGGCGGGTTCGGCGAGTGCCCGCGTCTATGCCTGGAACACCGTAGGGGCGATCGTTGGTGCCGTCGGCACCGGTTTCGTGCTGTTGCCCGCCTTGGGAGTCGCCGGTTTGGCGACAGCGGCAGTCGCCACCAGCTTGACCCTGGCCGTCGCAGCGTCACTTCTGGCCCGGCCCCGGCGACCGACGTTGGCGGCTGCCGCCGTCGCCGGTTTGGCGGTCCTTGCAATCTGGCCGCCGCCAACGCCTTGGCAAGTCTTGCGCTACTCCTCTCTGACAGGCAAGCCGGCGACGGGTGAGGTGGTCTTCTATGGTGTGGGGCGTAGCGCGACGGTCCTCTTGACCCAAGAAGGCGCCGATTGGCGCCTGACCACCAACGGGCTGCCCGAAGCCGCGATCGAGCCGCGGGGGGCGCGGCCTGGTCGCTTTGCCATAGCTCAGTGGCTGGCCCTGCTGCCGCACCTCAGCCGGCCCGAAGCGCGCTCGATCCTGATCGTCGGCCTCGGTGCCGGGACAACTCTGGAAGCCGTGCCGCCGAGCTTCGAGACGATTCACCTCGTAGAGCTCGAGCCCGAGGTGGTGCAGGCCAACCGTTCGAAGGCTGGAGAGCGTCGCCGTGATCCGCTGGCCGATCCTCGCCTGAACCTCCACCTCAACGACGCACGCAGTGCCCTGCTACTCAGCGAGCGGCGCTTCGACGCCATCGTCTCTCAACCCTCGCACCCCTGGACCACTGGGGCCTCGCATCTATTCACTCGCGAGTTCTTCGAACTGGTCCACCAGCGTCTCCTTCCGCGGGGAGTGTTCGCTCAGTGGATCGGCTTGCAATTCGTCGACGGAGACCTCCTGCGCAGTCTGGTAGCGACCCTTGGGACTGTTTTTCCTTACGTCGAGCTCTACCAACCTTTCCCCGGCGGTGGCGTGCTCTTCCTGTGCGGCTTGGAGCCTCTGTCGATTGCGGAATCGGCAGAGCACGTCTTGGAGACGGGGGCGGAAAAATGGCAACGTTTGGGCGTTCTGGTGCCCGAGGACATCATCACCGCCCGGCTGCTGGATGCCGAGGGTAGTCGCCGCTTCGCCCGCGGATCGAGCGGCGCCACACCGCTCAACACGGATAGCAACAACCTGTTGCAGACGCAGGCTCCGCGAATCTTGCGACAGCCACTGGGCGCCGAAGGCGCTCGGCGCCTGCTGGCCGACTTCGATCCTCTCGGTCAATTACCCTCCGACGCTGACAACGTTTATCTGGTGCGGCGGCTGATCCGCGACAAGGCGATCCACCGAGCGCGACGCCTCGCCGCTGTGCTGCACGACCCGACGCAGCGGGAGGTCGCCCTAGCGTTGACTCATATCGCTTCCGGGCGCCCTCGGCTGGGCGAAAAGATGCTGTCCAGTGCCTTCGAGCTCAACGAGGCCCGTCTCGCTGGGGACAGTGCAGAGGCAGCCGGGGCTCTCTTTCTACTGAAGCGACAAGAGATCAAGCAGGGTAGAGTGCCGCAGCGATTGGCTGCACGACTAGACACCGATCCGGTGTCGGCAGCCGTCGTCGAGGGCTGGCGTCTGAACCACCTGCGCAACCCGCGGGCGATCCGTCGCCTGGAGCCGGCTCTCGCCCTTGCCGGCCCCCGGCATCCACTGTTCGAGGTGGCAACGGCCCTGCGTATCGCCTGGCGCCAGGCCACTGGCGAGCCGAATCTAGCGAAAGAAGCTCTCGAGCTCTTCGAACCGGTGCTGGCACATGGGGTCCAGGGAGGATCGGGACTACTCCAACGGGCTCGACTGTCGATGGCGGCACAGATGCCGGACGCTACTCTGGCCAGCCTGCTCGAGCTTGGCGCCGTCTTACAGCGCCAGACGCGTGACAGTCCTGCGCGCCTGCAGTTGGCGCAAAGGGCACTCGGAGTGCTGAGCACCTTGAACCCACTCACTCGTGATGATCCGAGAGTCACTGACCTCGAAGCCCAACTCTCCAACCTCATTCAGGCCGCGCCTTGAGGCCGGGCCGTAGCCTATGGTAGATAGGCGCTAATGATGATCGACAGCCGAACGTGGCCGCTAGCCGGCCTCGCCATCGTCTTGGTTGTTGGGACCGCTTGCAGCCCCGAAGATTCGCCGTCGACAGCGGAGCCGCAGGCGGATCCCGAGCTGGTGGTGGCGGAGGACCGGATGGGTTCGGTCAGCCTGGCCGACCTGGACCGGTTCATCCTCGAGCTGCCTCCGGGGCGGCGTTGGCAGGGCGACGTGGAGTCGGCCGAATGGTACACAAAGGTCGCTCGACGGGTTGCCGTCGACCGGCTACTGGTCGACGAGGCGACGATGACCGGAGCCGACCAGGATCCGCAGTTCGCGGCCCGGCAGCGGCGTATCGAGCGCCGGGCCATGACAGACCACTACCTGAGCACAATTCCTTCCGAGCAGCTGCCCACCGAAGAAGAGCTTCGTGCCTTCTACGAGACGCATCGTGAGGAGCGTTACGAGCGCCCGGAGCGCCGCCAGACCTACCATCTCTTCAAGCGAGCCGACGCGGCCAAGGATCGCCAAGCCATCTTGAAAGACCTGGAGCAACTGCGCCAACGGGTCCTCGCTGGCGAGAGCTTTCTGCATCTGGCGCGGAGCCATTCGGACTCTGAAAGTCGCCACCAGGACGGCTTGCTCGGGCTTGTTCAGCGCGGCCAATTCCCGCCGGACTTCGACCGCGTAGTCTTCGCTCTCGAGGAAGAAAAGCCGAGCGAGCCGGTGTGGACCAAGGATGGCGGCCACCTGTTTTTGGTCGCTCGGACGCTCGAGGCGCGGCAGTTCACTTTCGAGGAGGTGCGGCGGGCGATCTATCAAGAACTGGTGGAGGAGCGGCAACACCAGCGTCTGGCGCGGGTGGCCAGCGGCCTACCGGCCCCGGAGGATCGGTTCACGCCGGGTCCCGAGGAGGTCGCAACCATCTTTCGCCTCGGCGATCGGGCCGCCGTCTTGCTGCGGATCGGCGACTTCCGGCTGACGATCGGGCAATTCCAGGAGGCGTTGGTCGCCCGGCGTCAGCAGATCGGCGCCAAGCACGTGCCCGATCTGCCCCAGCGACTGCTCGATGAGATCCGCGACCGCGAGATCATCTACCAGCACTTGCGGAGAGAGAATACGGCTGAGATCCCGCAAGAGGAGATCGCCCGGGCCCGACATCGGGAGTTGATCGAGTTCTTCGCCGGCCAAAAGATGATCTCGCATCTGGAGAATCAACCCGAGCGCATCCGCCAGCATTACGAGAGCAACGCCCTACGGTTCTCGACCCCGGTGAGGGTACAAATCATCCGTATGGCGCTACCCCTGGGAGACAATCCGCCGGCATTGATGGCCGAGCTCGAAGGCGCTCGGGCCGATCTCGACGGAGGACGCACGAACTTGCAGGCACTGGCCGATCGTCATGGCGGGGAGGTGCGAGACTTGGGCACGGTTACCGGAGCACAACTCCAGGCGGTTGATCGCGGCGCTCTGCGTTTTGCCTTCCGGCTCGAAGCCGGCGAGCATTCGCCACCGTATCAGAGTGCTGGTAAGCTGGTGATGTTCCGTGTCGACTCTCGCCAGGAGCCCGAGCCACGGCCTCTGGCGACGGTCTGGGATCAGGTCGTGCAGGACTACCTGACCCACTACTCGCCGAGTCTGTTCGCGGAGGTTTCTGATCGACTCCTGGAGGAATCCGGCTTTCGCCTTTACCGCGATCGCCTGACGGCGCTGGGGCCGTTGGTGGGGGCATACTCGACCTCCAAGTAGCGATCGACGGCGACGAGCTCCGACGTCTGGAGCGCTCCATCGGGCCAGCGAATGTTGGCTGATGCCGGTCCGGTGCAACGACCAAGGCCGAAGTGGAGGCGCAGATCGGATTGGGCGAGGAAGCTGCCGCCACTGCGCACCTCGCGGGTGCCTGCGGGCTGCTCGCCACAAGTCAGGCTCACCCGCGCCCCGATCGCGAAGCGGTTGTCGGCCGGGCCTCGTAGCCGCAGCCCGAGCCAATGGTGCGGCGTCTCGAGGGTGTTGCGCAACAGATCGGGGGCGTCGTTGGTGTTGGTCACCAACAAGTCGAGGCGGCCGTCGTCGTCGAAATCGCCGCTGGCCAGCGCGCGGCTCACCCGAGCGGTCGTGAAGGCGCTGCCGGCGGCGGTCGAGACGTCACGGAAACGGCCCGTGCCGTTGTTTTCGAGCAGCAGATTGGATTGCGCGTAGCCGATGGAGTCTTCGAACAGCTCGATGTTGTCCATGACGTGGCCGTTGGCGATCGTCAGATCGAGATCGCCATCGTTGTCCGCGTCGAAGAACTGGACGCCCCAGCCCACCGGCAGGTAGGACGCGGCCACCAGACCGGCCTCGGTCGTCGAGTCCTCGAAATAGAGCTCGGCACCGCGTCGCAGATAGAGGGTGTTGGTCTCGAATGAGTAGTTCGTCACCAGCAGGTCGAGGCGGCCATCGCCATTGGCGTCGCCCAGATCCATGCCCATCCCCGAGCCGGGAGCACCATTACGGTCGGCGGCGACCCCGGCGGTCAAAGCCTGATCGGTGAAGTAACCACTCCCGTCGTTGACATACAGACGATTCAACGTGCCATCATTGGCCACTAGAATTTCGGGCGCCCCGTCACCATCGAGGTCGGAGGCGAGGACGCCGAAGCCCCGGTCTTCGGTGCCCTGGTCGATACCGCGTTCGCGACCTTCCTCGCGGAACGTTCCATCCCCCTGGTTGATGTAGAGGTAATCGGCCTGGCCTTCGAAGAGTGGTGGCCGGCAGTAGCTCCAAACGCCGCGCGCCGGGTCACCGCAGCGCGGCGTTTCTTCGAAGCGAAAGTCAACGTAGTTGGTCACGTAGAGGTCGAGGTCGCCGTCGGCGTCGAGATCGATGAAGGTGCAGTTCGTGCCCCACCGAGCCCCGGCCACGCCGGCATCCTCGGATGTTTCCTCGAAACGAACGGCCCCTTCCGCGTCGCCGCCCAGGTTACGAAAGAGCCTGTCGGGTCCGTAGTTGGTCACCAGGAAATCGAGCTGGCCGTCGCTGTCGTAGTCGCCGACGCACATTCCCATGCCGTAGCTCAGGTCACCGACGCCCGCTGCTTCGGTGACATCTGAAAACCGGCCCGTGCCATCGTTCTCATAGAGTGCGTTGCGCGGTGGCGCGGTCGTCGTGGGCTCGGGGCTCAGCGGTTCGTCGCGGGGTGCCAGAGCACCGTCGCGGGGTGTCAGAGTGCCGTTGATCAGGTAGATGTCGAGGTCGCCGTCGGCGTCGTAGTCGAAGAATCCGCCGCCACTGGCCGCGGTCTCGATATAGTAGCGCCGCCCTGTGCGCCCATCTTGATGCCGAAAGTCGATACCACGCGGCACGGTCACCTGCTGGAACCAGGTCGTCTTTGCGCCGCTTTCGGCCGGCTGGGCTCTCTGTATCTCGCTGTCCGGCGCGCCTCGATCCGGACTGCAACCGTGGATGCCGACGGACAAGACGATCAGCAGCGGTCCGATGCGAGCCTGTCTCGACCAGGCCATTACCTCAGGTGTCTCCGGCGATAGGCGCTGAGGGCCGGGTCGTCGGCCGGGGCCCGCTCGAGCAGGTGCCGCAAGGCCTCCCGACGCCCGGCAGCCAAGTAGACATCGGCCAGGGCCAGTCGATAGGAAGCGAGCCAGGGAGCTAGCTCGAGGGCTGTCTCGAAGGCTTCGATCGCCTGCGCCTCCCGCTTCTGGGCGAGCTCCAGTAGACCGGTAACGAAATGGTAGGGTGCATGATACGGGTCGGCCCCGATCCCCTCGGTCAGCAGTCGCCGCGCCGTTTCGCGGTCACCAGCCTCGTGCTCGAGCCTCGCCAGTTGGGCCCGGGCTGCTTTCATCTCGGGATCGACTTCCAGTGCGCGCCGATAGAGGTCCCGGGCGAGCTTGAACCGAGCTCGGGCGTGGGCCTCGCGGGCGAGCTCCAGCAGAGCAATAGCGTCACTATCCGGCTCACCGAGCAGCTCTTCGATCACCGCCGCGGCACCAGGGTCACCGGTCGCGAGCATCAGCCTCGCCAGTCGTTGCCTCAGAGGTGTTGCCGAAAGGTTCAATCGCGGCCCGAGGGCGCGCAAGGCCTGCAGCTCTTCGAACGGCGACAGCTTGGAGGACCGGCCGCGCCCTGGTAGCCGACGCAGTGCCTGGTAGGTCTCCAAATCTCGGCGAGCGTCGGCCTCGTCGCCTCGATCGCGGCGGATTCTCGCCAGCAGATAGAAGGCTTCTGGCTGCAGCGGATCGGCCCGAGCCGCCGCCTCGGCGTGCTCGAGTGCTTGGGCGCCATTGCCCCGATGGTGCGCGAGGCGAGCGACGACCAGCAGAGAGTTGTATGCGTCGGGCTGCATCGCTAGCGCTGCCCGAGCATGGCGTTCGGCGGCGTCCGGATCGCTAACCTCGAGAATACGCGCCCGAAGCTCGCTGGTCTCGGCCGACTCGGGCAAGCTCTCCAGGGTTCCGAGAGCTCGTTCCCTTTGGCCCAGATGGCGCCACGACCGGGCCAGGTGCAAGCGGATCTCCGGATCATCCGGAGCGCGCTCGAGGTAGGCATTGAACGCCTCGATGCTGTGCGTCAAGCTCCCTTCGTTGCCCGATATCCAGCCCACGCCCAGCCCGCGCAGCGACTCCAAGCGATCCGGATGGGCTTCCAGGTCCTCCTGGAAGTAGTGCCGAGCCCAGTCGTAGCGCCCCAACGCGAGAGCGTTGCGGCCACGATGGTAGGCCAGGTCGGGGATTTCCGGTGACGCCTCCTGGCAGGCACACAGCGACAACCCCAAGGCAGCAAGGGGTATCGCGAGATGTCTTCTCGATCCGCGCTTCATGGCACCCCGCCAGCGCCACCTGTCCCGGCCACTCCGCGCTGCAGCTCCACAACTCGAGCAGCGTGCTCGCGGGCCTCTGCTTGGCGCCCGGCGCGTCGCAGCAGGGTTGCTAGGGCCTGGTGGGCTCCCGGCAGGCGTGGATCCGCTGCGATGGCGGACCGGAAACGGCGCTCCGCTTCCTCAAGTTCGTTGCTGTCGGCTGCCAGGTTGCCGAGCAGCAGGTGGGTCGGCGCGTGCTGTGGGAAGCGCTGGAGTAACCGACGCAGCTCCCGCTCTCCCTCCTCCCGCCGGCCCAGACGGAGCAGCGCCAGACCCAGATTGTGCCAGGCTTCGAAACGCTCGGGATCCAGAGCCACGGCCTGTTGCAGCTCGAAGACAGCGCGCCGCATCTCGCCCCGTGCGGCGGCGCGTAGCCCGCGCCGTTCGTGGGCCAAGGCGCCCCGACGCAGCTCATTGACCGCGGCCATCAACGGGTCGTCGAGGGCAATGGGTACTTCAGTCCGGTGATCGCTGTCGACCGCATCGAACAACGCCGCGGCCCGATCGCCTTCGCCGAGCAAGCGCAAGGCTGTCGCCAGCGAGTAGCGGATGCGCGACGAGCCCGGCTGCTGTCTCGATGCCGCCTCCAGGTGCGTGGCTGCGGCCTCGGCATTGCCCAACTCCAGGGCCACGCGGCCGAGCCCGAACAGCGCCCGAACACAGTTAGGTGCGAGCTCCAGCGCTCTGGCGAACCGGGTGCGCGCTTCGTCCAAGCGGCCCAGCTCGAGATCGCCCTCTCCCAGCCAGACCAGTGCCGGCACGTCCTCCGGGTGATCAGCCAGGTAACGCTCGAAAGCTGCCGTCGATGCGGCGAAGTGTCCCACTCCGCGCTCGGCGTGCCCCAGGTAGTAGCTCCACTGCGGCGCCGGATCGAGCCGCTCGGCGTTGGCGAAGGCGGCCCGGGCCGGCGGCCAGTAACGGTAGGCGGCCAGCGTCTGGCCTAGCTCCCCGAAAGCCCGGCCGAGCCGGGCACGGCTCGCGTCGGACGCCCCAGCCGCCGCGGTGGCGACGCGACGATCGACTTCGGCATAGCGCTCTCGAAGCTGGTTGCCGACAGCGGGATCGAGGCTGTCGAGGTCCGCAGGTAGCGGCACCGGTTCTATCTCCGGCCTGCTGTCGGATGGCTCGGTCGCAGAGCAGCCATACAGCAGTCCCATGACCAGCAGCACCGGCATCGGCCCCTGCCACCTCAAGGCCGGAGTCCCCCGATCCGCTCGCCGCTGCCTTCGGTCAACGTCGTGTAACGATTGGGCTCGAGATCGTTCCAGGATTCGACAAGGCCGCTCGGCCAACGCACCACGACGCGCCGCCCGGCGTCCGTCATGGGTGCGCTGGAACCCAGCCCGAAGACCACCCGAGGATCATTGGCCGAGAGGTAGCTGGCTGCCGAGCGCGCCTGCCGCACCAGCGGGGGCTGCCCCGGCCGCTCGAGGGTCACTTCGGCGCCCAGCATGTCTCGACCGCCGATGCCGGTCAGACGCAGGCCGAGCCAGTGGCCGGTACGCTGGTTGATCAACAGCTGCGCTGCGTCGGCGTTGTTGAGCACCAGTAGATCAGGATCGCCGTCGTTGTCGACATCGCCAACTGCGGCGCCCCGGCTGACCCGCTCCACGGCCAAGACAGGTGCCTGTCGGCTGATCTCCTCGAAGCGGCCCTCGAGGTTGCGAAACAGTTGGTTGGGCTGCTCGAGCGGAAAGGGATGGCCTTGGAGCTTCAGCTCTTGGAGGATGCGTACCGCGCCGTTGACGGTCATCACGTCGAGCCAACCGTCGAGATCGAAGTCGAGGAGCACGGCGCCAAAGCCGGTCAGTCCGACGCTCGGGGTGCCCAGGCCGGAGGAGATCGTCCGCTCGGCAAAGAAGCCTTGGCCATCGTTGAGATAGAGCGTGTTGGTCTCTTCGCGCAGGTGGGTCATGAATAGGTCCACCGAACCATCGCCATCGACGTCGCCGGCATCGACGCCCATCGACGCCTGCACACGGCCCTGGTGGTCGAGAGCGCAGCCACGCTCGAGGGCGGCGTTGACGAAGCCCGATGCTTCTCCCGGGCCGCGGTTCAGCCACAGGTGGTTTTGCATCTGATCATTGGCGACGTAGATATCGGTGCGGCCATTGCGGTCGAAGTCGGCAACAGTGATGCCTAGACCGGCGCCCGCCTCACGGTCGATGCCAAGGGCCGCGGTGACATCCTCGAAAGTGATCCGGCCGTCGCCACTCGGGCCACGGTTGCGCAGCAGTCGATCGCCAACCGGAAGGTAGCTGCGCGGCCCGCAGTAGTCCCGCGCGCCACCGGTGTCGGTGCAGGGCTTGTGGTTGACGAGACGGAAATCCGTGTAGTTGACCACGAAAAGGTCGAGCCAGCCATCGCCGTCGTAGTCGAGGAAGGCGGCACTGGTCGACCAGCGCTCATCGCCGGTTCCGGTCTCCGCCGTGCGATCAGTGAAGCGGATCGCTCCGTCGGTTCCAGCCCCCTCGTTGCGCCACAGCTGATTGGCCCCGAAGCGTGTGACGTAGAGGTCGACTCGGCCATCGTTGTCATAGTCTCCGGCCGCGACCCCCATGCCGTAGCCGATCGCGCCGAGGCCGCTCGTGGCGGTGACGTCCGTGAAGGCAAGGCGAGGCTCGCCGTTCGAGCCGACCGTCAGATCGTTGCGGAACAGTCGGTCACCCAGCGGGCCTGCGGGCGGCCGCAGAGCGCCGCTGTCGGTCTTGCCCTCGCCCAACATCGAGCCCTGTACCAAGAAGACATCGAGATCCCCGTCGCCGTCAAAATCGGCCAACGCGCCGCCGGGACCGACGACTTCAGCGAAGTAGAGCTCTCCGGACATGCCGTTGAAGTGGACGAAGTCGAGTCCCGTCGCCGCTGCCTGATCGACAAAGACTGGTGGTGATGCCTGCGACAGGTCGCTCGGCTGGCTGCACCCGCAGACCAGCACGACTCCCGCCAGCAAGTGAGGCCAGCGAAACACGTGACTTTCTCCTCGGTCGGCAGATGGTACTACAATCCCTGCATTCCTCCCGCGCACGTATCGCTCGAGGCCATAAGGCTGAGCGGCTGGCTAAACCTCTTTCAGGATCGATCCGCATGGCACGTCGACTTCTGCTCCTACTCCTGCTCGCCACGCTGGTGGCGGCTTGCGACCGAGGTCCCCAATGGAATGTCGTGGTGGTGACCTTCGACACCACCCGCGCCGACCACCTCGGACCCTATGGTCACGACGGTGTCGAGACGCCGACACTCGATCAGCTCGCCGCCGAAGGCGTGCTCTTCGAGCATGCCTATACCCCGATCCCGATCACCCTGCCGGCCCACAGCTCGCTGATGACCGGCAAGGTTCCGTTCGCGCACGGGGTACGGGACAATGCCCTCTTCACCCTGGGTGATGAGCAGACCACCCTGGCTGAGATCCTGCGCTCTGAAGGCTACCGCACCGCGGCGGCGATCGGCGCGTTTCCCTTGCTGGGCGAATTCGGCATCGGACAAGGCTTCGAGCTCTTCGACGACTATCTCAGCGCCGGCTACGAAGATATCTTCGGTGAGCGGGTCTTCCCCAAGAGCCGTCTGTTCTTCGACGAGCGGCCGGCGGCGCGGGTCAATGAAGCGGTGCTGCCGTGGCTCGAGGAGAATCACCAAGATCCCTTCATGTTGTGGGTGCACTACTTCGACCCACACCATCCGCTCGAGCCGCCAGCGCCCTACAACCAACTCTATGCCCACGATCCCTACCTCGGCGAGATCGCCTATGCCGACGAGAGCCTCGGCACGCTACTCGATCACTTACGACGCCTCGGTGTCTACGACCGGACCTTGGTCGTCTTCACCTCTGACCATGGTGAGGGTCGCGGTGACCACAAAGAGACGACCCACTCGCTGTTGCTTTACGACTCCACCCTGCACGTGCCGCTGATCGTCAAGCCGGCCGGCGAGGCGGCGGCACCGGGGCGACGAATCCAACGGCGAGTCGGCATCATCGACGTGCTGCCGACGGTCCTCGAGCTGCTGGGGATCGAGCCGCCCAAAGACATCCAGGGTCGCAGCCTGGCGGCGGAGATCGGAGCCGAGCACGAGGTGCCGCGCGGACCCCGGCGGGAGCTCTATGGCGAAACCTTGTCGCCGCGTTTCTCGCGCAACTGGGGGGAGCTGCGAGCCCTGATCGTCGAGAACTTCAAATACGTCCACGGTCCACGGCCGGAGCTCTACGATCTCGCCGCCGATCCCCAAGAGCTCCATAATCTCATCGACCAGGACACGGC
This sequence comes from Acidobacteriota bacterium, assembly GCA_039029035.1. Taxonomy (GTDB): domain Bacteria; phylum Acidobacteriota; class Thermoanaerobaculia; order Multivoradales; family J023; genus JAAELT01. The sequence continues at coordinate 17,430 of JBCCGX010000028.1, forward strand.
GACAGCCACCGGTCTACGGCAACGGCTCGAGCACTACCTCGCCGAGCATTCCGTGGCGGGTCTCGACAGCTCGGTCGCGGTGGATGAAGCGACCGTGCGACGTCTGCAGGCGCTGGGCTATCTCCAGGCTTCTGGCGGGCCGGTCGGCCCGATCGAAGAGCGGTTGCGCGACGATGGCGAAGCGCCGCAAGATCACGTCGACACGATCTCCGAATACAGCCATGCCAAAGACCTGCTATTCAGGGACCAGGTGCCCGAGGCCAAGGATCTCCTCCTCAACCTGCTGCGGCGGGATCCGGACAATCCACATTATCTCGAAATGCTCGCCAGTGCCGAGCTGCGCCTTGGTCGGCACGACGAAGCCCTGTTGGTTCTCGAGCGGATCGAGGCGTTGGACGCGGGCTATCCACCGCCTGAGCAGATCCTCGGGACGGCAGGCCGAGTTCTTCTAGCCCAAGGCAAGATCGGTGAGGCACTGGACAAGCTGCGGCGCGCCCAGAGCCTGGCCGAAACCGCTCAGGGCCAGTATCAACTGGCCAAAATCTACCAGCTGATGGGCCGGACCGACGACGAGCGCACCCACCTGGATCGTAGCCTCGAGCTCGATCCGACATTTGTCGCGGCACGCATCGACGTTGCTATCCGCAAGGCCGGGGAAGGGGATCTGGAGGCCGCGGAGGCCGACTTCTCGCGCGCCTTGGCAGACAATCCCTACCACGAACGGGCGTTCTACAACTACGGCTCGTTCCTGATTCAGGCCGAGCGGCCACAGGACGCCGTGCCCTATTTCCGCCGCGCGGCCGAGCTCAAGGGTGACTACCTCCAGGCACACTACGCCCTGTTTGCGTTGCTCTATGAGCTAGGCGATTGGGACGAAGCGACGAAGAGCTTCGAGACTCTGCACCAACTGGCGCCAGGGAGTCTCGAAGCCCAGCGGGCGAGAGATCTCATGGGAATCGGCAGCGAGAGTTGAAGAGGAAAGCTCTTCTTCGCCAGACCCGAGCGTATCAACCACCGAAGCGCCGCATGACCAACGCCCCGTTGGTACCGCCGAAGCCAAACGAGTTGGTCAGGGCGACCTCCACGTTGGTTTCGCGCGGGGTGTGGGGCACGAAGTCGAGATCCGCTTCCGGGTCGGGCTCGTCCAGGTTGAGGGTCGCCGGCAGCACCTGACGCTCCAGGGCCAGGGCGAGGATGCCTGCCTCGAGCCCGCCGGCGGCGCCCAGCAAGTGTCCGGTGGACGACTTGGTGGACGACATGGCGAGCTTCTTGGCCTGGTCGCCAAAGACTTGCTTGACCGCTTTGACTTCGGCCAGATCGCCGAGGCGGGTCGAGGTGCCGTGGGCGTTGATATAGCCGACACTCTCGGGCGCCAGTTGGGCATCCGCCAGAGCCGCTTGCATCACCCGTGCGGCGCCACCGCCTTCCGGATCGGGGGCCGAGATGTGGTACGCGTCGCTGCTCATGCCGTAACCGAGTACCTCGGCATAGATCTTGGCACCTCGGGCTTTGGCGCCTTCGAGCTCTTCGAGCAGCAGGATGCCGGAGCCCTCGCCGAGCACGAAACCGTCACGATCCTTGTCCCAGGGTCGCGAGGCGCGCTGCGGGTCGTCGTTGCGGGTCGAAAGGGCGCGCATCGAACAGAAGCCGGCAAAGGCTAGCGGCGTCAGCACCGCCTCGGTACCGCCGGTGAGCATCGCGTCGGCGAAGCCCAGCTGGATCTGCCGGAAGGCGTCGCCGACGGCATGCAGTCCGGTGGTACAGGCTGTGGCGGGCGCCGAGCTCGGCCCACGGGCGCCGTAGCGGATCGACACCTGGCCTGCCGCCATGTTGACGATCAGGGCCGGGATGAAGAACGGCGATACCCGACTCGGCCCCCGGTTGACCAGGGTCGAGTGACTCTTCTCGATAATCGGCAAGCCACCGATACCCGAACCGACGAGCACGCCGACGCGATCACGATTGCCGTCGTCGATCTCGAAGCCGGAATCCTCCATCGCGAATTGCGCCGCAGCCAGGCAATAGTGGATGAAGGTATCGCTCTTCTTGATGTCCTTGCGGTTCTCGACATAGAGGCGCGAATCGAACCCCTCGATCTCACCAGCGATGCGAGCCGTGTAGTCGGTACCATCGAACCGGGTCAGCGGGCCGATACCGCTCTCGCCGCGCATCAGCCCATCCCAGGTGGCCTCGGTACCGATGCCGAGAGGCGAAACCAGGCCCACTCCAGTAACTACCACTCGGCGGCGTGGCCAATGGCTCAAAGCTCAACTCCTCAGCTGTTGAAAGGGTTCTCGCGGCTGCGATAGACCAGCCGCTGATGAATTCGGGGCAAGGGCGCCCCCTGCAGTCGACCGGACCAGGACAGCCCGGCGGCGCACACCTCTAGTCGTCGGAGTGCTCGTTGATGTAGGAGACGGCGTCGTTGACTTTGACGATCTTCTCCGCGTCTTCGTCCGGGATCTCGAGCCCGAACTCTTCTTCGAACGCCATGACGAGCTCGACGATATCGAGAGAGTCGGCGCCCAGGTCGTCGGTGAAGCTCGCCTCCGGCGTGACTTCAGTGGCCTCGACCCCCAATTGTTCCGCGATGATGCTCTTGACCTTGTCTTCAGCGGACATGATCTTCAATACCTCCAGGTTGACTGTGATGGAAGAGAGTTTCTAGCACAATGGTCCGGGGGAGTCTATCCACGCAGCGAAACCGCCTCTGAAGGCGTTTATCAGCCGACCCGGACCGGTTTTGGGACGTTTTGTCTGGGCGAGACATCAGACTCTAGAGTCACACGACGTCTCGCCGCAGCGGATATGGCTCAGGCGGACGAGACGATCTCGACCGACGCCGCCCTCTGAGGGAAAGTCTAGATATACATGCCACCCGAAACGTTGATCACCTCGCCGGTGATGTAAGCGGCCTCCTCGCTCGCCAGAAAGAGCGCCGTGGCAGCCACTTCGTCGACCGAGCCGAAGCGTTTCATGACGATCGTGGCAGCCAGCTCCTTGCGCGCCTTGTCGTCGATCTCCTCGGTCATCGCAGTGTCGATGAAACCGGGGGCGATGACGTTCGAGGTGATGCCGCGCGAGCCGAGCTCGCGGGCCAGTGATTTGCTGAATCCGATCATGCCGGCTTTCGAAGCGGCGTAGTTGACCTGGCCGACGTTTCCCATCAGGCCGACGACCGACGAGACGAACAGGATCCGACCCCAACGCTTGCGCATCATGGGACGCACGAACTCACGCGTCACGGCATAGCTGCCGGTCAGATTGGTGTTCAGGACCTCGGTCCACTGCTCGAGAGTCATCCGCGCCATCAGGCTGTCACGCGTGATGCCGGCATTGTTGACCAGAATATCGACGTCGGCGTACTCCTTCGGCAGTTGCCGCAACTGGTCCGCGACGTCCGACGAGCGAGAGATGTCGAGGGCGAAGGGCAGAGCCTCGCCGCCGGCGGCTCGGATCTCTTCAGCCAGCGAGTCCAGCTTGCCCTGACCGCGGGCAGCGAGGACGACTCGCGCTCCCTGCGCCGCCAGTTTGAGCGCGATGGCGCGGCCGATGCCCTGAGAGGCTCCGGTGACCAAGGCGGTCTTGTCGTCCAGTTTGAACATACGCGTCCTCTTGCTGAATCTTCGCCGTCATGGATTCGGGGGGTGTGCAGAAGACCCTGCGAACCCGAGTCTATACGTTTGCGAAGCGATGCCTCAATCCGGTCTCCAGTCGCAGGTCGAGATGTCCGCTTCTCTCCTGCGACCGGCCCGAGCTCAGGAGCCCATCCCGGCCAGCAGCTCAGCGGCAGCGTCCGGCGCGGGCGTCGCTTGCCAGGTGAGGCTCTTGTCGATCCGCTTACCCAGAGCCGTCAAGACCTTGCCGAAGCCGATCTCGAAGAAGGTGTCAACCCCGCGTTCGTCGACCATCCAACCAATCGACTCGACCCAGCGCACCGGACCGTCGACCTGGCGCCCCAGGGCCAGGCGGGCGGCCCCGCCCTCGGTGACCGGAAGGGCATCGATGTTGGTCACCACGGGAACCCCCGGGTCGCTGAAGTCGGCGGCCTCCAACAGCGGTTCGAGGGCCTCCCGGGCCGGCCGCATCAAAGGCGAGTGGAAAGGCGCCGACACCGGCAGTAGCTTGGCGATCCGCGCCCCGCGCTCCTTGGCCAGGGTAATCGCTCGCTCGACCGCTGCCCGGTGTCCGGCGATGACCGTCTGCAACGGCGAGTTCAGATTGGCCACCGCACAGACTTCATCGTCTGTTCCGGCGTCGCGAGTCACGCCCGCAACGCCATCGGCTTCGATCCCCATCAAGGCTGCCATGGCGCCTTCGCCGACCGGTACGGCCTCCTGCATGAGCTCGCCGCGCCGGCGTACCAATCGCAGTGCGGTGGAGAGCTCGAGCGCACCGGCGGCGACCAGGGCGGAGTACTCACCTAGGCTGTGCCCCGCCATGGCCACGGGCTCGAGCTGCGGGCCCGCCTCTTTGAGCGCCCGGAAGAGCGCTACCGAGCAGGTGAGAATCGCCGGCTGGGTGTTGGCGGTCAGCTGCAGCTCCTCTTCCGGGCCTTCCCAGCACAACTGGGAAAGGGAGAAGCCGAGCACGTCATCAGCCTCTTCGAAGACCGCGCGAGCCGCCGTCGAAGCCGCTGCCCAATCCTGCCCCATGCCGACCTTCTGCGATCCCTGGCCCGGGAAAATGAATGCGATGTTACGGCTCATGGATACGCTTCCTCCTTCTCGCTTGCGGGCAGCAGATGCTCTTCCTCGACCTGTAGCTCGACCAGCTTGTGACGGATCTTGTGGTGCAGCTCGGCAGCGCAGAACTCTACCGCACGGCGGATCGCATTGCGGATCGCCAGGGCATTGGAGCGCCCATGGGCGATGAAGACCCCGGCGCGCAGGCCGAGCAGGGGTACGGCGCCGTACTCGCTCCAGTGGGTCCGCCTGCGGTACTCGTCGAAGGCAGGCTTGGCCAGAAGATACCCCAGGCGGCTGCGCCAGCTCTTTTGCAGCGACTCGCGCATCAAAGCACCGAGGTAACCGGCCAGGGATTCGCCGCTCTTGAGCATGATGTTGCCGACGAAACCGTCGCAAACGATGACGTCGAC
>JBCCGX010000029.1:0-22525 GCA_039029035.1 Acidobacteriota bacterium
GAATGCCGGTATCGAGCGCTTGCAACTGCCGTTCCCGGTCGATCTCACCCTCGGCCTGGCGCTGGACTACCGGGTGGCACTCTTCACCCTCGCCATGTCCAGCCTCGCGGCGATCGTCTTTGGCCTGGCGCCGGCTTTCGAAGCCACCCGAGCCAACCTGTCGAGCACGTTGGGCGAAGAGTCGCGCGGCAGCTCCTCCGGCCTGGGCAAGCGGCGTCTGCGCAATGCCCTGGTGGTCGGCCAGGTGGCGTTGACCCTGGTGCTCTTGATCTCCGCCGGCCTGGCGGTGCGCAGCATGCGCAACGCCCACCGTATCGACCCGGGCTTCGACACCCGCGGCTTGGTGGTCGCCAGTCTGAGCCCGGACCGCCAGGGCTACGACGAGGAGCAGACCAAAGCATTCTTGCGCCAGCTGGACGAGCGCCTCACCGCCCGGCCGGAGATTCAATCGGTCGGCTACGCCTCGCACATTCCGTTGACCCTCAACATCAGCACCACTCTCGCCATCGCCGAAGGACAGGACGCGGTGCCGACGGAAGAATGGCCGGAAGTGGATACCGCCCGGGTCGGGCCGGATTACCTGGAGACTATGGGCATTCCTTTGCTCCGCGGCCGTTCATTCAGCCAATGGGACGACGCCGACGCGCCGCGCGTGGCGGTGGTCAACGAGACGATGGCGGCGCAGCTCTGGCCGGGTGAGGAAGCGATTGGTCAGCGCATGAACCTCGATGACGACGGTGCCCTGGTCGAGGTTATCGGCATCGCTCGTGACGGCAAGTATCGCACTCTCGGCGAGCAACAGCGGGCCTTCTTCTACAGCCCGCTGGAGCAGGGCTGGTCGGGCTCGCAAACGATGATCGTCCGTACCCGGGGTGATCGTCACGAGGCTCTGGCGACGATCCGTCAGCAGGTCCGCGAGCTCGACGAGAACCTGGCTGTCAGCGACCTGCAAACGGTGGAAGAAGCCACCGCGACAGCCCTGGTGCTGCCGCGGGCCGGGGCCAGCCTCTTCGGTCTCTTCGGTGTTGTCGGGCTGATGCTGGCGACGATCGGCATCTACGGCGTCGTTTCCTACCTGGTGAGCCAGCGGACCCACGAGATCGGCATCCGCATGGCGATGGGCGCCAAGCGCTGGGACATCCTGCGACTGGTCGTCAGGGAAGGGATCGGCCTCACCGCCGGCGGGGTGGTGCTGGGCGTTCTCGTCGCCTCGGTGGCCACCCGGGCCCTGTCCTCGGTGCTCTACGGCGTCAGTGCGACCGACTTCTTGACGTTTGTCGGAGTCTCGCTATTTCTGACCCTCATCGCCCTGGTCGCCACCGTCATCCCGGCCCACCGCGCCAGTCGATTTGATCCTCTGGTGGCGTTGCGCCAGGAGTAACTCAATCCCAGGCCGGCTCGAGGTCGCCGTCGCGGTTCTCGCGGAAGGGGACCCAGGCGAGCGCCATGACGCGGACGTCGATGTCGGTCTTGCGGGGTTTGAGGGCGAGGGTGTCGAGCTCTTCCAAGTCCTGGGCGAAGCGGCTGGCGAGCTCTTCGACCTCTTGCTCGAGCTCGGCGTTGAGGTCCTGCATTTGTTGCTGTAGGGCCAGGAGCTGCTCTTCGGCGTGCTCCACGTCTTGCTTCTCTTTGGCCAGCCGGCCGACGCCGCGGAAGGCGGAGCCGGCGCGCCTAAGATTGGTGGCCGAGACTTTCTTGCGCCCGAGCAGGGCACCGAGCAAGGTGGTACCGACGGAGATGACCGACTCGTATTTCTTCTGCTTGGCCTGCTCCTGCTCCTTCACCACCTTCTGCTCGGCGCGCAGAATGCGGCCCTCCAGGGTCGCCATCTTGCCGGCGTAGCGCTTGCGTAGCTTGTCGGTGTCGGCGTCACGCTTCTCGTGCGCCACGTCGGACAGCCGGATGCGGAAGCTGCGCTCGCTCTCCCCGGGCTGCGACACGACGTCGAAGGTCTTGCTACGTAGCAGTTTGTAGCGCCGGCTGCGATAGAGCATGTCGGCCAAGGCGCGCCGCCAGGCGGTGAAGCTCTTCTTTTCGGTGGCGGCCTCGGGCAGCTCGTCGAAGCCGAGATCGTCGTCGGCCGGATCGTCCTCGAGCTGGTCTTCGTGTAAGTCGACTTCTTGGGCTTCGTACCAGTCGACCCGCGTATCCTCGTCAAGGGGTAGAGACAGGGCGATCTCTTCCGCCGCTTCGAGACCTTTGCGAGCGTCGATGAAGTGCACTTTGGCGAGACCGATCAGGTGCGGCTGGTAGCGCACGTCGCGCGGGCTGCCGGAGAGTGGCAGAAAGCACTGCGGAATGCCGGGAGGCAGGACGGGTCGCGGGCTCACCGAGGCTTTCTTGCGCGACGGTACCAGCCTGGCCGACGCCGTGTCGTCGGCGGGTGCCGCCGATTTGGCCTCGGCGGTCAGCTCTTTGATTTGGCTGCGGGTCAAGGGACCGCGCAGGTAGGACATCGCCCAGCGCACCTTGAACAGCACCGGCGCGTCCTCGTGTACATTGTGCAGCAGAAAAATCCGCTTGCCGACACCGGACAGGATGCGCTCGAGATCGCCGCGGTCGAGGTCACCCGAAGCCCCCAAGAGGCCGTCGATCACCCTCTCCTTGTCGCGCTCGGTCTGTAACCGTCCGAGGAACCAGGTGCCGATGTTGGATAATGCCTTGTAGTCCAAGTCGACCGGATTCTGCGTCGCCAGGAGCATGCCGAAGCCGAAGGCGCGGGCCTGTTTGAGCAGGGTCAGGAGAGGTCTCTTCGACGGCGGGTTGGCCACCGGCGGCAAGTAGCCAAAGATCTCGTCCATGTAGAGCAGCGCGCGCAGGCTCGACGTGCCGGAGCGGGTGCGCATCCAGCCCAGGGCCTGATCGAGCAGGAGCGAGACGAAGAACATGCGCTCGGTGTCGGAGAGGTGGGCGATCGACAGGATGGCGATGCGCGGCTTGCCCGACTCGTTGTACAGCAGCCGATCGACCGACAGGGGCTCGCCGGACATCCAGCTCTGGAAGCTTGGCGAGGCGAGCAGGTTGTTGAGCGACATGGCGAGCTCGAACCGATCTTTGGCGGGGTAGAACGAATCCACCGCCATGACCCCGACACGCTCGAAAGGCGGATCCTGGATGAGCTGGATCAGTGCCCCGAGGTCGAGGTCGTCACCCTGGCGCCAGGCGTGGTCGAGGAGGTTCGACAGGTAGATGCTCTCGCGGCTGCGGATCGGATCGACGTCGAGACCGAGCAGGCCCAGCAGGCTGGCGGCCGTCGTGGCGATGCGCTCGCGCAGCAGGTCGTTGTCGTTCGCGATCTCGGGGGGTGGGGCGGCGAACGAGGAGAGGATCGAGATCGGCAAGCCGGCTTCGCTGCCGGGGGTGTAGATGGCGAACTCAGCGGCGTCTTTGAGTCGCTGGATCCGATCGCCGTCCTGGTCCCAGCCCGCCAAGCCCTTCTTCCACAGCTTGGCCTGGTGCTTTGCGAACTCGTCGGGCCCCATGCCCTTACGATCGGCTTCCGCTTCGTCGATCCACGGCCGGAAGTCGGCGCTGTCGAGGTCCGGAAAGGTCAGCAGCAAGTTGCCGAGATCACCCTTGACGTCGATCACCAGGGCTGGGATGCCGTCGATGGCGGCCTCTTCGAGCAGGCTGATGCACAGACCGGTCTTGCCGCTGCCGGTCATGCCGACGCAGACCGCGTGGGTCTGCAGATCTTTCGAATCGTAGAGCAGGGGTGCCGGTTCGGTCTCCCCGGTTTCGGAATCGTAGGGCCGGCCGAGATAAAAGGCCCCGAGCTTTTCGTAGGCTTCGGCTTTTGAGCTCACGTGATTTTCTCCAACCTTGGAAGATGCACCAGATTTTGATCGAACAAGCCGCTACGGGGCCCCTGAGGAGGCTGGCGCGATCGGTCCGCAATCCACAGCTCCAACATCACCTCGACGCCAGGGACTTCGGGTGATCTTAGTACACCTGGGGGTGGGAAATTCTCCCTGTCACCCCAGGATTCCCTATATCCTATGGGCCAGAATCGATCCTGAGATGACCGAAAACTCCTAAGGATTGCGGACCTTCGCCAGACCGCCGATCCAAGGCTTTGTTGGCGCGATGTTTGCAGTCAAGGAAGGGCGTCCGAATTTCGATTCGCACGAGTTCGTCCAATCCGACCGGCTGCCGGTCGAGAAGTACCCCCAACCAATCAGCTATGGAGTCATGCGATGGGTCTATTGAGTTTCGTCAAGTCTGCAGGAGAGCGCATCTTCGGAAAGAGCGATGAGGAGAAGGCCAAGGAAGCGGCGATGGAAGAAGCGGCGCGCCGCCAGGCGGAGAACGTTCGCCGTCTGAAGATGGCCAAGGCGCTCGAGAACCACGTCTCGGCGATGGGTCTCGAGATCGAAGATGCCTCGTTCAGCGTCCAGGGCGGAAGGGTAACCGTCCGAGGCAAGGTGGCCACCCAGGAAGTGTCCGAGAAGGTCGCGTTGACCGTCGGCAACGTCGCCGACGTCGAGGCGGTCGACAACCAGCTCGAGGTGGTCACGCCGGAGCCGGAAGCCGTCTTCTACACCGTGGCCTCCGGCGACACCTTGTCGAAGATCGCCAAGCAGCACTATGGCAACGCGATGAAGTACCCGGTCATTTTCGAGGCCAACAAGCCGATGCTCGAGCATCCCGACAAGATCTATCCGGGCCAGGTCTTGCGCATTCCGCCGATCGAGGGTTAGAGCCTCCCAGAGCGGCCGAATCAACAGGCCGGGCGGCTTGCCGCCCGGTTTTTTGATCGATTTTATTTTCGGCCGGACATCGTTTAGTCTGGGGGGTGATGAAGACCCCCGATCGCGCCCGATCTGTCGGCGCATCCGAGGCCGAAGAGCCGGTCTCAATGGATGACGTACGGCAGAGCTCCGCCGATCCGGTGGGTGTACCCGCCACCCCCAAGGAACGTTTACGGTTGCTCGAATCGGCGGTCGAGCAGGCGTCCGACGCGATCCTGATCTGCAGCTCCGGGACCGAAACGCCGACCCGTCCCGAAGTGGTCTACGTCAACCCGGCGTTCACCCGCATGAGTGGTTATGGGCCGGAAGAAATCCTCGGCAAATCACCCTTTCTTCTCGGCGGGCCGGACAGCGATCCGCAGCGTGACGTCGAAGTCTTCAATGAGCTGACAGGCGGCCGCACGCTCAAGGGTGAAATGGTCGCCTATGCCAAGGATCGCACCGAGTTCATCATGGAGTGGCAGGTCGTGCCCCTGCGCGACGAGAGTGGCGCGGTGACCCATCTGCTGGCGATCCAGCGTGACATCACCGAGCATCGCCGGCTCGAGACCCAGCTGCGCCAATCGCAGAAGATGGAGGCGGTGGGGCGCTTGGCAGGCGGCGTCGCGCACGATTTCAACAATCTGTTGACCGCCATCATTGGCTACAACCAGTTGTTGCTGCTGGCGCTCGGTACCGATCATCCGCAGCGCGAAGCGGTGGAGCAGATCGGCAAGGCGGCGAAGCGCGCGGCGACGTTGACCAGCCAGCTGCTCGCCTTCAGCCGCCGCCAGGTGCTGCAGCCCAAGGTGATCGATCTCAACGAGGTGGTCCGCGGTATCGAGAAGATCCTGCGCCGCCTGATCGGCGAGGATATCGATCTTTTGATCGAGCTGGAGCCCCTCGCCGCCAAGGTCAAAGCCGACCCAGGGCAGCTCGAACAGGTCATCCTCAACCTGGCGATCAACGCCCGCGACGCCATGCCCGATGGTGGGCACCTCTTGGTCGAGACCGACGAAGTCGAGCTCGATGATGATGCGGCACGGGAGCACGAGACCGAATCCGGTGCCTATGTGCGATTGCGCGTGCGCGATTCGGGGCTGGGGATGGATACCGAGACCCAGGCCAAGATCTTCGAGCCCTTCTTCACCACCAAGGGACAGGAAAAGGGCACCGGTCTCGGCCTGGCAACGGTCTACGGCATCGTCAAGCAAAGCGGCGGGTTCATCGGTGTCGACAGCACCACCGGCAAGGGGACCATCTTCGATGTCTTCTTACCCCGCATCGAGAATCAGCCGGTGCAACCGATCGATCGCTCGTACTCGGCCAAGGTCGAGCGGGGCGACGAGCGGGTGCTGCTGGCAGAGGACGACGACAGTGTCCGTCGTCTGGTCTCGACCGTCTTGACGGAGAACGGCTACGAAGTCTTGGAAGCGGCTGACGGCTCGGAGGCCCTCGACATCGCCGCCGATCTGACCCTGGCGATCGATCTCTTGATCTCCGACGTGGTGATGCCCGATATGCGCGGCCCGGAGCTTTGTCGCAGGGTGCTCGCTGGCCGCCCGGACATGCGGACCCTTTTCATCTCCGGCTATGCCGACGGCTCGTCACCGCATCGCGGCGAATTCGGCGCCGACGTGCCGTTCCTACAGAAGCCGTTCTCGCCCGAAGCCCTGGCGCGCAAAGTGCGGGAAGTGCTCGACCAGCCGCGCTCCACCGTCGGCGAGCCCTACCCCGATCCGCGCCTGGTCAAGAAGTCCTAACGCCTGGCAAGCCGTTTTGCTTGGCTTGGCAAGCCGTCTTGCTTGCCCTGGCAAGCTGTTTCGCTTGCCCTTGGCAAGCCGTCTTGCTTGGCTTGGCAAGCCGTCTTGCTTGCCCTGGCAAGCCGTCTTGCTTGGCTTGGCAAGCCGTTTGCTTGGGAAGGCCTTGCTTGTCTGTTGCACACGATCGGGCAGAGCCCGACCGGGTGTGTCTATGCCCGAGCCCAGTCGGGCGACTGGGCAAACTCTTCGCCGCAGTGACGCGTACCTCAAGCAGGGTCAGACGGGAGAACGAGCATGGTGCGAGAGACCGAGCGATGGCAAACGATAACCTGGCCGTGGTGTCTCTCGGGCAGGTCGAGCCGCTTTCCCCGGGCCTTTTTGGCACTCTTGGCGTTCACTGTGGCCATCCCCGGAGTGCTCTTCGCCGAGGCCGACGGCGCCGCGACTCGCCTTCTGGTCGAAGTACTGGACACCAAAGGCCAGCTGCCGGTAGCTCTCGCGCCGGGTGACCTGGAGGTCCGCGAAGGCGGCGTGTCGCGTCCGCTGACCGCGCTCGAAGGGCCGTCATTCGACCGCGGCCGAGTGGTGCTCTACTTCGATCCGGTGCTCTCTTCGAGCGGTCATCTCAAGCGTGCTGCAGGAGCCCTGGCGAATGTGGCTCGGCAGCTCACCGAGTTGGGTGAGATCGAGGTCGTCAGTGCCGCCGAGGCGCCGGACGTCACGCTCAAGTCGCGCGAAGAGCTGGTGGTCGGCGAGAAGCTGTCGCGCTCGGCCTTGACCGAGACCGGTGATCGCCAGATCCTCGAGCTGCGTCAGCGGGTTCTGCGCGACCTGCGACTGGCCTCGCCCGCGGCAGCGATCCTGAGCCCTGACCAGGTGGCGGAGACCGTCATTGCCGGCATCGAAGAAGAGATCGAGCTCATTCGTCAACGGCAGGATCTTCTCCTCGCCTGGGCCAGCCAACCCGGGGTGTCCGACTCGCGACTGCTGGTCCTCGTAGTGGATGGTTTCGACCTCGATCCTGTCGGGTTTTATGTACAGCGTCTGCAAGACGAGGCGCGGCGGGCGGTGATCCGCGAGACGGCTCGGCTGGAGACCTTGGCCGACCCGGTGCGCGACACCGCCAGTGCCCTGGCCGCCGTTGGCTGGACGGTGCTGCCGATCGTCCTCGCCGGGGCGGGCGACGAAGCCGGCCTGGAGTACGCGCCGATAGCGATCGACTCGGGCGGCCAGGCCACTTCGGCCCCCGGTGTCACCCTGCGTCCGGGCTCGCTCTTCGGCCGGCGCAAGGAGGCCGAGCCCGAGATTCCGCCAGCCGACTTCCTCGAGCCGCTGGAGCCTCTGCGGCTTTTGGCCGAAGCTTCGGGGGGCGAGGTGATCGTCACCGAGCAAGGATTGCGCGACGCCCTACGGCGCTTCGCCGGACGCTTCCAGCTGACCTATGACACGGCGCTACCGGTCGAAGCGGGCCTCGAATCGATCGACATTCGGCCGTTACGCTCCGATCTGCGGGTGCGGGCAACACGCTGGCTCGGGCGAGGTGTGCCGGAGAAGGTCGCTGCGGTCCGCCTTGCGCGGTTGCTGGCCGGCGCCGAGGCGGATGGTGGCTTCGACGTCGCCGCGGTGCTCAAGCTGAACCAGCCGCCTGAGTCGGGCCAGCCGTCGACCGCCCAGCTCGAAGCGCGTCTCGGCCTGCGCGATCTGCGCGAGGCCGGCGCCGAGGACGAGGTACTCGGCTTCGATCAAGCGGTCTACCGTGTCACTCTGGCGATCACCGCACCGGGCGCGGCGACGCGTCTGGAGCGCGAGATCGTGCGCGCGACGGACCTCGAGGACCAGGCGGAGTGGTTGTATCGGACCGAGGTCGAGATCCCGCCCAACGCCACCGAGGTGGGCGTCCTGGTGGAGGATCTCGAGACCGGCTCCTGGGGCGGGCGCCGGGCGACGGTGGTGCAGGGCGACTGGGCTCTTGCCGACGCCGATCTCCTGCCGCCGCCGTCCGTGTTGGAGATCCTCGAACCGACCAAGAATGTGCTGCGCGGTCGGACCCGGTTCGAAACCGAGATCTACGATTCGCGCGTCGCGCAGGTCGATTTTCTGCTCGATGATCGTCAGGTCGCCAGCCGCGACCGGACCCCCTTCACGGCGCGAGTCGATCTCGGCAAGACGCCGCGCCGCCGGACCCTGACCGCGGTCGCCTTCGACTCGGCCAACAATGAGCTCGGCCGGGATTCTCTGGTCCTGAACGGTGGTGCCGGGGGCCTCGACGTGCGCATCGTGCAGCCCAGGAGTCGCCGCGGCACCGGTTGGGTGGAGGTCGAGGCCAACGTCGAGGTGCCCCTCGAGCAGCGCCTCGATCGAGTGATCTTCTTCTGGAACAACAAGCAGGTCGCCACGGTCTACTCCGCGCCCTTCAAGCAACGGGTGTTCATCGACCAGGACAAACCGGTGGGCTACGTGCGTGTCGTAGCGCTGCTGGCTGATGGCACCCTGGCCGAAGACGTCGCGTTCATGAACGGGCCGGATCACGGCGAGCGCCTCGAGGTCAACCTGGTGGAGCTCTACGTGGTGGTGACCGATGACCGCGGTCGCCCGGTCCGCGGCTTGACCGAGCAGGAGTTCCGCATCCGTGAAGACGGCGTGCCGCAAGACATCGCCACCTTCTCGGACGCTGAAGATCTGCCGCTGACCCTCGGCATGGCGATCGACTCGTCCGCCAGCATGTTCGTCAAGCTACCCGCGGTGCAGAGCGCGGCGAGCAACTTCCTGCGCTCGACCTTCTCCGAGCAAGATCGCGCCTTCGTGGTGGATTTCGACTCCGAGCCCCGCCTGGCGCGCAGCACCACCGGCAGCCTCGATCGCATCCTGACGTCGATCGGCGGTTTGGAGGCCAGCGGTCGAACCGCGTTGTGGGAATCGATCGTCTTCTCCTTGGTCCAGCTGCAGGGGGTGCGCGGCCGCAAAGCCCTGGTGGTGTTCTCCGATGGTGCTGACGAGGACGATCAGTTTCCCTTCCGCTCGTCGTTCAGTGTGGCCAAGAAGATGGGCGTGCCGATCTACCTCATTCTGATGCGCAAGAGCCCCAAGCGCGGCTCAGGCATGAGCCTGATGTCGCGCTCTTTCGAGTCGCGGGTCAACCGCATCGTCGAGACCACCGGTGGCCGGGTCTACTACGCCAAGGACTACAACGATCTCGACCAGGTCTACGCCAAGATCGAGCGCGAGCTGCGCAGCCAATACCTGCTCGCCTACTATCCGCGCGAGCCTTCCCGCGGCGAGTCGTGGCGCACCGTCGATGTCGACGTCGAGGGCGACGGCCTGCGGCCCAGAACCCTGCAGGGCTATTGGGACTGAGAAACGGCTGCTTGACCTAGCTCGGGGAAATTCATCAGCCTGTCGCTCCGTCGCTCAAAGGCCCGCGTTTAAGGACTTGACGTAGGCGCCCGCAAAGGCGCTGTGTTCTGGCGATGGCTTCGTAGATCATTGAGCCCTGGTCCGTTCGCACTTCGCTCTCAGGCTGGTGTGTTTCCCAAGCTAGGTCGATTCGACAAGCGATCGTCGGTCCTGTTGACTGGGCTGCGGCTGTAGGTGGCCAGCGTGTGCGCTGGCCAGGCAGTCGCTGTAAGCCTGCCAAGCTTCGAGATACGCCTGCCAGTCGACCGGTGACGCGCTGCCCAACTGCTCGAAGAAGACCGGTACGCACTTGGCGCAGGCTGCGGCGCTCTCTTGGGCTTGTTCCGGCGAGGCGCCGAGGATCTGCTGGTAGTCGTCAGGCGACAGGCTCAGGCGGGTGCGCGCCCGGACCCGAGCCAGGAGATAGGCCGCGATGTCGGGTGGGTTGGGCCAGAGCCGTGCCGTGCCGTCGTCTGCGGCGGAGAAGATTTGCCTGCCGTCGGGGCTGAAGGCGATGCCGTGAACTTCCGAAGTGTGGCCAAGGAGCTGGAAGAGGGGTGTGCCATCGACCGACCACAGGCGAATCGTGCGATCGTCCGAAGCGGTGGCGAGCTGCGAGCCGTCGGGGCTGAAGGCGGCGCCCGAGACCCAATCCGTGTGGCCGCGCAGGGTCTCGATCTCGACCCCGGTCGTCGCATCCCACAGGCGGGCCGTATGGTCTTTCGAAGCGCTGAGCAAGAGCTTCCCGTCGGGACCGAAGGCGACGGCGAGAACTTTGCCGAGGTGGCCTTCGAAGACGGCCTCCGTCTCGCCACTCGCCAGGTCCCAGAGCCGCAGGGTGGCATCGTCCGAGGCGGTCGCCAGGCGTCCGCCGTCGGGACTGAAGGCGGCGTCGAAGACCTTCGAACGATGACCTTCGAGAACCGTGACCGTGGTGCCCGACGCCACGTCCCAGATCCGCGCTGTTCGATCGTCGGAGCACGTCACGGCGAGGCGACCGTCGGGGCTGAAGGCCGCCTTGCGCACTCGCTCGCGATGTCCGTCGAGAACGGCGGTGACCTCGCCGGTCCTAACGCTCCACAGACGTGCCCTGTCGCTCGAAGCGGTCAGCACCCGCGCGTGACCGGGATTGGCGTCGGGGCTGAAGACGGCGGAGCGCATCGGACCGCCTTCGACGACGGACAGCTCGCCGAGGAGTCTGCCCGTCGCGGCATCCCAGATGCGCGCCGTGCCGTCGTCGCAGGCACTCAGGAGCTTGCTGCCGTCGGGGTGGACAGCGGCGCCGTAGAGGCCGTCGCCGTGGGCACGGAGGACCAGCAATTCTTCGCCCAGATCGGGCTTCCAGATGCGGACCGACCTGTCGTCGGAAGCGGTCAGGATCCGGTTGCCCTCGGGGCTGAAGGCTGCTGTTCGGATCTCCTCGGTGTGGCCCTTGAAGCAGGCCAGCAGCTCGCCGGTCGCGGCGTTCCACAGCCTGGCGGTCTTGTCGTTGGAGGCGGTCAACACCTGGGTACCCTCCGGGCTGAAGGCCAGCGAGCGGATCTTGCGCTCGTGGCCATGCAGGCTGGCCACGCGCTCGCCGGAATGGGCGTCCCAGGTTCCTGCCGTCGTGTCGTCCGACCCGGTCGCCAGCCGCACGCCGTTGGGGTCGAAGGCCACCGCCGTGAGGCCCCCTTTGTGGCCTTCGAGGGTGGTGATCTCCGCGCCGTGGGTGGCATCCCAAACTCGCGCTGTGGCGTCGGCAGAGGCAGTCGCCACCCGGGCGCCATCGGGGGAGAAGGCCGCCGAGCGAACGGCGGCGCTGTGGCCGCGCAAACAGAGGGTCTCGCCACCCGTCTGGGCGTCCCAGATCCTTACGGTGGCGTCCTCGGAAGCGGTGAGCACGCGCCCCCCTGCCGGATCGTAGGCTACTGCGAGCACCGTTCCCTCGTGGCCGCGAAGGACGGCGGCCTCGGCCCCGTTTGGGGCGTCCAGGAGGTGTGCCGTACCGTCCCCCAGGGCCACCGCGAGGTGACTGCTGTCGGGACTGAAGGCCACCGCTCTAGCCTCGCCCGCGCCGCGGATGCAGCGGATCTCGGCGCCACTCTCGGCATCCCAGAGACGTACCGTGCCGTCGCGCGAGGCGCTTGCTACCCGGGTGCCGTCCGGGCTGAGGGCGGCGGCGGAGACCCAACCGGTGTGGCCGGAGAAGGTCATCCGGAGAGCGCCGGTTTCGGCATCCCAGAGGCGCACCTCCTTGTCGTGCGCCGAGCTCAGTACCTGTCGGCCGTCGGCGCTCCACCAAGCCCCGTCGACGACGTCCCCGTGGGCTCGGATCGAGACGATCTCGACCGGGTCGGCGAGGGCGCGGTGGAGGGCGGCGAGGCCGGTCGGGGCCTTGGCGGGATCGCGAATCTCGAGTGCGACTAAGTTGCCGAGGGTCGCTCGACCTTCGGAGAGGAGGGTTCGAGTGCTGGCCGCGCGCAAAGCTTCACGGGCTTTCTCGGCTTCCAACCGCATCTGTTCGGCATACCTGGCCTGGATCTCCGCCTTCTCACGCTCGACCTCGATCTCGCGCTGCCGTCGTGCTTCCTCGAGTGCTTGCAGGCGCTCCTGTTCCTCCTGGGCGCTGCGCAGGAAGTCTTGTTCTTCCGCTTCCAGGGAAGTCACGTCGTCGCCGAGGAGCTCCAGCGCCCGGGTCAGACGAGCGCCGCGCCAAAGGTCGTCGACCCGGCGTCCGCCTTCGATCCACTGGCCGGTGGCGCGGCGCACGCCGTCGCGGATCGCCAGCACATCTCGGTGGGCTTCGAGCCAGTCGACGAGGGTGGTCCAGGAACGGAAGAGCGCCTCGTGGGCCACTTCGGCGGTGTCCTCATGGCGGACCAACAGACGGCCTACCTCGAAGGCTTCGAGGGCGGGATGGGCCGCAGGGTCGAAGTCGGCCCAACGCGCCGGTCGACGGGCGAAGCTGCCGTCTTCGGCAACCCGCGCCATGCGCAGGAAAGCGCGGCGCACCGCCTCACGTCCACGACCCGCGTCGCCGGCCAGGGCGGTTTCGAGAACGGCGTCCGCCTCGCTGGCCACGGCCCCGGCGATGCCGCCCAGCTCCTGGTACTCGCGTTTTTCGAACAAGGAGTCCTGGCCATAGCGATCCCACATCACCCGCAGGGTGAAGGCCAGCAGGGGGAGGGCATCGGCCCCGCCGGTCTCGTCGAGCAGGTCATCGACGAGGCCTTTCTCGAAGCGTAGATGGGTCAGGCGAGCGGGCTCCTCGATCACCCGGCGGATGTCGCTGCGTGTCATCGGTCCCAGAGTCAGGGTGGCGGGCTCGAAGCCGACCAGAGCCGGTTCGACCTGGAAGCGGCCGAGGTAATCCGAGCGCATCGTCCCAAGGGCCAGCAGGGGGCCGCCACGCACTTCGATAGCCTCGCGGAGCAGGGCGAGGAAATGCGTGCCCGAGGCACCTTCCTCGCGATCGCCCAGGCTCTCTTCGAACTGGTCGACGACCAGCAGCACGCTGGCCTCAGGGTGGCCGTGGGCGTGGAGTAGCTCACGGGCCAAGACATTGAGGATGGGGCGATCGGCGGCTTCTGCCTGGTTGGCCTCGCGCGCCTGGGCAGTGCGTGTCCTGAGCTCGTCCAAGAGGCTCGCCAGGCGGATATCCCCGGAGGTCGGCAAACGTTGCTTCAAGTCGTCGACCGCGGCCTGGAAGCTCGCCAGGTCGTCTTCGCGGTCCTCCGGACCGAGCGAATCCTTGGCCAGACCGGCCCACAGCCGCCGGTGGATCTCGTCTTCGGCCTTCGGGTGCCCGGCCCGGGCAAAGGCCTCGGCGACGGCCCGGAGCGGCTCCGCGCCGGGACGCATCGGGCCGACGAGACGCCAGCTGGCGCTCTCCTGCTGGAGGCGCGGCAAGATGCCGGCGCGAACCAGGGACGACTTACCGCTGCCCGAGGAGCCGAGGACCATCAACATGCCGGGTCGGCCGAGGCGCTGCAGCCGTCGCAGGCATTGCAGGCCTTCCTCGCTCTTGCGCTCACGACCGAAGAAGTAGCTCGCATCCTCCATCTGGAAGGCGGCGAGGCCGGGGTAGGGCACCCTTGCGCGGTCCGGCGCTCGCGAGACCGAAGGCAGGAGCCCGGCGTACTTCAATCCCCTGAAGAGTTGATCGTAGCCTTTGTCCGGATCCGTTCGCAGGTCGACGTATTGGTCAATCATCAGGATCGACGGGATACGGTCCTTTTGCGTTTCGGGATCCTTCGTTTGCAGGGGGTTCGCCAAGACGGTGAAGATCGGCTTGCCCTGCATGCGAGCCAGGGCCACCTCGGCAAAGCACCAATGTGAGGCCAGGTAGCTGTTGGTGCAGATCGCGATGACCGCTTGGCAAGCGTCCAGTTTGTCGTACAGCGTCTGCTCCCAGCTGCGGCCGGCCTGAATTCCACGGCCTTCGGCGGTGTCGAAGTCGAGAAAGAGCCACTCGTAGCCCTGCGCAACCAGCCGGTCGCGCATCTCGGCCGACTGCTCGCCGTCTTCACTGCTGTGGCTGATGAAGAGCATTGCTGATCCCTTTGCGCTGCCGTGGTGGTATCGGGCACCGCGCCGATCTCTTCCGGTGGTGCCGAGACTGTTTTCCTTGCCAGATGTCGCGTCTTGGCTTGATCGCGCAAAGCGTAGCCGCTGCCGGCTCGCAGCGCTACAATCGCTCGATGGATATCAATGCTGCTGAACGTAGGCTCGACGAGCTGTGGGGTGAGATCCGGGACATCAGTGCCGCGGGCGATCTGTTGGAATGGGATCAGGATACGAACATGCCGCCGGCGGGCATCGAGGCCCGCGGCAAGATGGTGGCGACCCTCGAAGGCTTCAAGCATCGCAGCCTGGCTTCGCCGGAGCTGCAGGAGGTGCTGGCGGTTTGCGCCGAGGGAGCCTCGGACAGCAGCTTGCTGGCCGCCAAGGTGCGCCGCGCACGCCTCGATGTCGACCGGGCGGTGCAAGTGCCGCAGGCTCTGGTGCAGGAGCTGGCGGAGGCCGGAGTGCGAGGCTTCGCTGCCTGGCGACGAGCCCGCGAAGCGGCGGACTTCAGCCTCTTTGCCGACGATCTCGAGAAGATGGTTGCCCTCCGGCGCGAGGAAGCCGCGGCGATGGCCCCCGATGGCCGGCCCTACGATGCCATGTTGGGCAAGTTCGAGCCTGGGATGACGGAAACCGAGCTCGAGCCGCTGTTCGACGGTCTGCGAGACGAGTTGATTCCCTTGGTGCGCTCCGTGGCCGAGCACGTTGCCGGCGATGGTGCGGCGGTCGACGAGTCGGCGGCGCAAGGTGAGTTTCCGCCCGACAAACAACACGACTTCGGCCGTTACCTGGCGCAGTGCATCGGTTTCGACTTCGAAGCCGGGCGCCTCGACCAATCGACGCACCCTTTCTGTATCGGCATCGATCGTGGCGACGTGCGCATGACCTGGCGCTACGAAGAGAACGACTTCCGCGCCGCCGTCTTCGGTATCCTGCACGAATCCGGGCACGGCATGTACGAACAAGGCCTGCCTGCCGAATGGGGGCGGTCTCCGGTCGGCTCGGTGGTGTCGTTGGGCATCCATGAATCCCAGTCGCGGCTGTGGGAGAACCACGTCGGCCGCAGCCGCGGATTCTGGCGCTGGGCCCTACCGCACTATCGCGCCGCCTTCCCTGACGCTCCGGCCAGCGACGCGGCGACACTCTGGCGCTTGCTGCACACGGTCAAGCCATCCCTCATCAGGGTCGAAGCCGATGAGGGGACCTATAACTTGCACGTCATCGCCCGCTTCGAGCTCGAGCGCCGGCTTTTCGGCGGGGCTCTCGAAGTCGCCGATCTACCCGCGGCCTGGGACGACGCCTACGAGGAGCTGCTAGGCATTCGGCCGCCCGACGCCGCCCTCGGCGTGCTGCAGGATATCCACTGGTCCCAGGGCATGTTCGGTTACTTTCCGACCTACACCCTTGGCACCATGGCGGCGGCGCAGCTCTTCGCCGCCGCCGGTCGCGATCTCGGCGATCTCGAGGCGGCCTTCGCCGAGGGTGAGTTCAAGCCCCTGCTTGCCTGGCTGCGCGACAAGATCCATCGCCACGGCAGCCGCTACACGGCCAAGGAGCTCATCGAGCAAGCCACCGGCAAGCCGTTGGCGCCGGATGACCTCCTGGCCTACCTGCGAGAGACGACCGAAGAAGTTTACGGTGTCGGTGGGTCGGGTTAGCTGACGCCGTCTCGGCTTTTCCGACCTGCTGGCGGCGGCGGGTCGGAGTCGGCGCCTGTCTGGTGTGGCCGGTCTCCCGGCTCACTGAATGTGTCAAAGATGAGCCCTTGTGGGCGTCCGTCATGGGATTGGGCGCTTGACAAGTAGACGGATGTCTAAATACGCTATCTGAAATAGACGGCCGTCTACTTTTGGTGTGCTGACGTGTGCCCCGTTTGATTAGGGAATAGTCAAACGGGACACCTAGGCTCGAAAGGAGCTCCATGACAGATCACAAGCTGCCCGAAGCCGAGCTCGAGGTCTTCGCCTGTCTGTCGCGTTTGCAAGAGGCCACGGCGCGCTCGATCCGTGAAGCGATGCAGAGCTACCGACCGATGGCGCATGGCTCGATCCTTACGCTGCTCAAGCGGCTCGAGGCCAAGGGCTGGGTGAGCAAGCGGAAAGGACCGGTCGGCAAGGCGTTCCTCTACCGACCGGAGCGTGAGCTGACGCCGACCCTGCGCGATCTGGTTGGCAATCTGGTCAAACGGATCTTCGGCGGCAACAGCGTCGCATTGGTGGCCTCTCTATTCGAGACGCGGCCACCAACAACCGAGGAGCTCGCCGAGCTACGTCAGTTGGTTGAATCTCTCGAGTCACAACCCGACCGTCTTTCGTCTGAAGGAGAAAGCTGATGGGTCTTTTGCTCGTTCCCCTACAGAGAATCGCTGACGTTGGCTGGACCTGGCTATGGCATGCGACCTGGCAAGGCAGTCTGTTGGCTGGTTGTCTCATGGCGTTGGTGCTCCTGCGGCCTCGTTGGCCGGCGCCTCTGCGCTACGGTCTCCTCGTCTTGGCGCTGCTCAAGTTTGCCGTGCCGCCGGTGTTGTCTGCCCCGACCGGTATCTTCTCCTGGCTTGGCCAGAACGCGGAGTGGATGGAAGCGTTCGATGCCGGGCGCATCGCGACACCGGCGTGGCAGGTAACCGTCGCGGAGCCCGGCTTGACGGGGCTCGCGGCCGAGCAGCCCGCTGAGCTGCTGACGGCGCCTCCAGGCGACCCGCGGTGGACTTGGTCGTCCTGTTGGCTGGTGCTGCAAGTCGTTGGCATGCTGGGCATGATCGGGTGGATACTCAGCCAACAGATGGCTTTGCGGCGTGTTGCGGCACGAGCCCGGCAGGTCGACTCAGGACCGATCTATCGCAGTCTGACCCGTCTGAGCTCGGCGCTCGGCCTGCGCCGCCCACCTGTGCTGCTGGTTTCGAGCGAGCTGCACTCGCCGATGGCCTTCGGGCTGCGCCGCGCCCAGGTCATGGTGCCCGAGGCGATGCTGGAGAGCCTCTCGGGCGAAGAATCCCGAATCATTCTGGCGCACGAGCTGGCGCACCATCGCCGAGGTGATCTTTGGCTCAATAGCTTGCAGGTTCTGCTGAGCGTCCTCTGGTGGTTCAACCCGGTCTACCACGGGTTGTCGCGTTTACTGCGGAAAGTGCGTGAGGAGTGCTGCGACGATTTGATCTTGGCGACCGGGCTGGCGACGGAGAAAGGCTACTGTTCCGCGTTGCTCAACAGCGCCGAGCTGCTGCGGGATCCTGTACCGGTGGGCCAAGCCTTGGGCTTTGCGGATCGACTCCATCCCCTGGGCCGCCGTCTGGCGCGGATCATGGATCGCACCCTGGCGCGCTCGCGGCGTTTGTCGATGGTAGGCGCCACGGCGATCGCGGTGCTCGCCTGTCTCCTGCTTCCCGGCACGATCATCGGCGACGAGCAGGATCGGGAGCTTTTGCAGCTACGAAGTGAGGAGCGGTCTCTGCGAGGGCAGGTGCAAGCGCTCTCGTGGCTGCAGTTCCGTCAGGCATGGCCAGCTTATGCCGCGCGGCAGATCGAAAGGGCCCTGCCCGAACGATTCGGCATGGATCAATGGCATCTTTCAGATCGCGAGCTGCTCCTCGAGGGACGCGCCGACGACCCCGAGCAGGTTGCTGCCTTGGTCGAGCGCCTGACCGCTGTTCCCCTTTTTGATCAAGTGGAGGCCCGATCGATTCGTCGACGGCAGGATGATGGCCGGTATGAGGTCCAGCTGGCGATGGAAGGCTCTCCAGCGATCGGCGGCTCCGCTCCGGCCTTCGAGGCGTCGGAGGCCGACGAGGAGGCCTTGCGCCAGAGCCTGGCGCGCTTGGCGGCCGGTAAGGACAGGGCCGACGAACGCTTCGTCTCTCGGCAGGAGATGCGCGAGGTTCTACAAAGCTTGCGTCGCTTGATCGAGGAAGCGAATCTCGAAACCCTGAGCATGGCGCCGGGGCCGCAACAAACCCATGGCTCCTACGCCGTGTGGCCGATCTCGCTCAGCCTGGTTGGCACGGATCGTCAGCTGGATCAGCTGATCCGGCGCTTGGCCCAGGCGCCCGTCGCCTGGGTCGTCGATCGGTGGCAGATCGAGCCCTCGTCGACGGAGAGGGTGCAAGCCCAGATCACTCTGCAGCTCATGCTCGAGCTCGACGGGCCGGTACAGCTTGAAGATCTCCCCGTACCGGCCTTCAGCCTGGAGCAACTGCAGACGGGGCTTCAGCATGTCGCCTCGACCCTGAAGGGCTAGCGTACTGAACCCCCGCTATAGCGGTCAGCTGCGAGCGCAGCCGTAGATCCAATCGGCCAGGCAGCTGTCGCGAGCGATGTCCGGATCGGTGATCTGCAGGCGGCCGGAAGGCAGGGCGAGCTGGGCGCCGTTGCGCAGATCCTGGGCGATCAAATCGATCGAGCTCAGGTGGCTGATCTCCTCGGTCGGATCATAGATCCTGATGTCGTTCTCGAGGATGCGTTGCGTTGCGTCCACCGCGCTGCCATGGTGCGCCACCAGGGCGAGCAGGGCGGTGATGTACGGCAGGGAGGAGTCGCCATGGCTTTCCGAGGCTTCGTGCGGCGCCTCCCGCGGCATGTTGGTCTCGGCGTAATAGACGAACTCGGGGGTGAGCAGAGCGCGATACTTGTTGCGGCTGGTCACGGCGTCGTCGTCTTCGTTGTAGCCGTCGTGGCGGATGCTGCCACCTTGATCGATCGCGATGTCGGCGATCACGGCGCCCCGTCGCATGCGTCGGATCTGGTCGTAGCTGCAGACTTTCTCCGCCGCCTTGGCGCCCGAGCGATGCGCGAAGACGATGCCGACGGCATCGTCGAAGACGTCGTCGGTCAGCTGCGGGATGATCTTGAAGTCATCGAAGCCGAGGCTCTCGAGATCTTCGCTCGCGCGCGCCCGGGTCGGCTCATAGGGCTCGACGACGACCAACTGGGCCGCCTTGGGCTTCGCCTTCTCGATGGCGCTCATGCCAGCGATGCCGGCACCGACCACGATCACCTTGCCCGGCGCGATACCCCCTCGCTCCAGCCCCTTGACCACCTTGCGGCCCGACACCGCGCCGGCGAAGCGCGACATGCTGCCGACGATCGGGGTTCGGTCGCCGCCGTGAGCGAGGTAGGAGCAATTGCCGATCGTGCCACCGTCGAGGATGGCGGCGAAGTTGCGCCGCGCGAGCATCTTGCACAGACCCTCGGGGCGACTGGCGAGGTGGAGAGCGCCGATGCGCAGGATCGGCCCCGGCAGGGCGCTCTCGTACTCGGTGGGCTCCTTGAGGGCATGAACGACGTCGAGATGGCCCAAGGTGGCGGTTTCTTGGGCGCTCACCATTTCGGCGCCGACGGCGGCATAGCTATCGTCGGTGAAGACGTCGCCCTCCTCACTCGCGGCCCTTAGACCGGTCCCGCGCACGGCAAAGATGCGCGGCGACAGCCCCAGCGACTCGAGATCGCTGCGCAGCTCGCGGACGTGGCGCGGTGTCATGGCGGTCCGGCGCTCGTGTCGGATGAACTCGTCGGTGCCGAGCAGGAAAGAGACTTCACGGCGGCGGAAATCGAGCTTGCTAAGGGCCTGGCAGACCCAGGTTCTGAACGAGGCCATCGAGCGCGGGCTCGGGGTCGTCGAGATCTTCGGTAGCGGTGGTGCTTCGATAGCCAGGCTCATGACGACTCCCCTTCTAAGTTCACCAGGTGATAATGCTTTTGGCCCTTGCGCAGCACCAGAACCGATCCATCGAGGAAGTGGTCGCGCGCCACGGCCAGCCGTTCGTCGCCGATGCGGCGGTTGTTGAGGTAGACCCCGCCATCGCGGATCAAGCGCTTCGCGGCGCCCTTGGAGGCCGAGAGACCGCTGGTCACCATCAGCTCGGTGAGCGCGATGCCGCCTCCGTCGAGGGCCGCCGGAGAGAGTTGAGTGGACGGCACGTCACCGAAGATCTCGAGGATGTCCTTCGTCCCCAGATCGGTGATCTCGGCGCCGAAGAGGACCTTCGACGACAGCTCGGCGCGCTCGACCGCTGTGGGCCCGTGTACGATCCGGGTGACCTCGGCCGCCAGACGCCGATGCGCCTGGCGCTCGTGCGGTGCCTTCTCGTGCATCGCTTCGAGCTCGGCGATCTCGCTTTCATCGAGCCAGGTGAAGTATTTGAGGTACTTGACCACGTCGAGATCGTTGGTGCCGAGCCAGTACTGGTAGAAGCGGTACGGCGAGGTGAGCTCGGGGTCGAGCCACACCGCGCCCTCTTCGGTCTTGCCGAATTTGACGCCGCTCGCCGTCATCACCAGCGGCGCTACCAGGGCGTAGGCCTTCTTCTGCCTCAGGCGGCGGATGAGCTCGGCGCCGGCGGTGATGTTGCCCCATTGGTCGCTGCCACCCATCTGGGTGGTACAGCCGTGGCGATCGAACAGCACCAGGAAGTCGTAGGACTGCAGCAGCAGGTAGGTGAATTCGGTGTAGGAGATGCCATCCTCGCCCTCGAGCCGACGCTGCACGCCTTCTTTGGCCAGCATGTAGTTGACCGTGAAGTGCTTGCCGATGTCGCGCATGAAGTCGACCAGGTGGATGGTGTTGAGCCAATCGCCGTTGTCCACCAGGCGGGCAGGGTTGGTCTTGGTGTCGAAATCGAGGATGCGGCTGAGCTGCTCTTTGATGCCGACGAGGTTTTCCTGCACCTTCTCCTTGGTCAGCAGCTGGCGCTCCTGGGACTTGCCGGAGGGGTCTCCGATCAGGCCGGTGCCACCTCCCGCCAGGGCGATCGGGTGGTGCCCGAATCGCTGCATGCGGGCCATGTTGAGGATCTGCAGCAGACTGCCGACGTGCAGGCTGGAGGCGGTGGGATCGAAACCGATGTAAAACGCTCTATCGCTCGCGGCGAGGTGCTCCTCGACGCCCTCCGAGGCGGTGTGGACCAAGCCGCGCCATTGCAATTCACTGAAAACACTCAACCTGATTCTCCTCTTGTTGCGAGCACCGACGAGCCGAAAGCTGGGTTGACCAGCGCTTGGGACTGCTTTCTTGCAAGCGGTCCGGGCTTCAGACTGGCCGGGTTTCAGACGGGGTGGCGACCGGGGAAGGGGCGATGAATTGCCTCGCGAGTGCACCGTCGCAGGAGCAGTATACCACGGTCTGCAACCGGACCTGGCCTGCAACCGGACCTGGTCTGCAACCGGGCTCGCCGAGGCTCCGGCGCAAAACCATCGGCCGCGAGTCGGCGTATGGGTAGGGCGTAGAGGACTTGGCCCGAAAGGCCAATAGCCTGAGCGTAGAGCACCCATGCGAAGCCGAATGACCCCGCTGATCATCCAACGACCCGGTGCCCGGGCCGGTCTGATAGGCCTTGGCCTGGCAGTCCTCGGCCTGCTGCTCATCGGCTCGGTGCCCGCGAGCTCCCATGCGACGGCTGCACCGCGCAGCACAGAGGCCGAATTCTTGCGCGGCATGACGGTGTCGTGCCCGGGCTACGGTCGGATCTGGGGCTCGCGGTCGATGGCGAGCTCCCTGCAGGAGCTCGCCGGTCTCGGGGTCGAGTGGGTTTCCATCCACCCCTACGCCGGCGTACGGCGCGACGGCACGGTGCGGTTTACGCCGGCCGCCCAAACCGGTTACCTCGAGCGCGGAGTAGCCCTGGCCGGCGAGGCCAACCTCCGCCTGTTCTGGAAGCCCCACCTGGCTTACTGGGGGAGCTTCGGCTGGCGAGGTGACATCGACTTCGGTGATAACGAGGCGGCCTGGCGCCGGTTCTTCGATGGCTACCGCGAGTTCATCGTCGATCAGGCGCGATTCGCCGAAGTCTCCGGAATCCCCCTGTTTTCGGTCGGGCTGGAATACGAGCAGACCACTGACCGCGAAGCCGAGTGGCGGCGGATCATTGCCGAGATCCGGCGGGTCTACTCGGGCCAGATCACCTACTCCGCCAACTGGGATCGCCTCGACGCGGTACCTTTCTGGGATGCGGTCGACCTGATCAGTGTGCAAGCCTACTTTCCGCTCAGCCACGAGACCGATCCGACCGATGAGGCGATTCGTCGTGGCTGGGACGCACCCCTCGATCGTTTGCGTCGCCTCTCCCAGCGCCACGACAAGCCGGTGCTCTTCGCCGAGATC
>JBCCGX010000030.1:0-22363 GCA_039029035.1 Acidobacteriota bacterium
CGGCGATTAGCGCCCGGTTCAACCATCCCAATATCGTCACGGTCTACGACGTCGCTGATCAGGGTAGCGCCGCCTTCATCGCCATGGAGCTCGTCAACGGTACCAATCTGGAGAAGTATCTGGCCGACGAAGGGCCCTTGAATCCACCCGAGGCCATGGTGGTCGGTGCTGCAGTGGCCAATGCTCTGACGACCGCCCACGCCCATGGTCTCGTGCACCACGACGTCAAACCGGCGAACGTTCTCCTCGGTCGCGATCAATCGATCAAAGTGACGGATTTCGGTATTTCCGAGCTCATCTCGGCGGCGACCCGAGCCGACGACGTGATCTGCGGCACGCCAGGCTATATCGCGCCGGAGTGCTTTCTCGGTGAGGCCTACGGACCGAGCGCCGACCTGTTCTCTCTCGGGCTCATCCTTTACGAAGCGCTGGCCGGCAAGAACCCTTTCCATGGGCGAACTCTGCGAGAGACCATTCTCAACACTGCTACTGTCGAGCCCGAGCCGATCGAGCTGCTGCGCCCGGAGGTGCCCTTGGAGCTCGCCGAGCTGATCGTCGGATTGATGGCCAAGGAGCCCGGCGACCGCCCTGCCGACGCCGCGACCGTCGCTACCCAGCTCGAAGAGATGGTGCGCAAGCATGGCGCTACCTGGGCACCGCGGGTCTTCAGCCCACTCCCTCCTGACGCAGCGGAAAAGGCCCAGGGGCGTACGCAGCTGATCACTGTGTCTGAGCTGAGCTGAGCTTCTTTCGGGCGGTATTCCGCGTAGTAGGCAAGCTCGGCCTTCGCTCTGCGCGGAATCTTGGCATGAATCCCGAACGTTGGCATCGGATCAAGAAGCTTTTCGACTCGGCTCTGCACCTCCAGCCGCAGGAGCAGGCCGACTTTCTGGCTCGATCGTGCGGTGAGGATGCGGCTCTGCGTCGGGAAGTCGAAGCCTTGCTCGCCAACCACTCGCAGGCCGACCGCTTCATGGAGAAACTGGCGAGTGTCAGGACGGAGAGCCTGAAGGATCCGCAGCTCGGCTCGATCGAAGGGCACTTGTTGGGGGCCTACAAGGTCCTCGATCCGATCGGCCGCGGCGGCATGGGGGATGTCTACCTGGCCGAGCGTAGCGACGATCAGTATCACCAGCGAGTGGCGATCAAGCTAATCAAGCTAGGTATGGATTCCGAGCTCCTCAAGGCTCGGTTTCGCCTCGAGCGTCAGATCCTGGCCAGTCTCGACCATCCGTCGATCGCTCGCCTGCTCGATGGCGGCACCCTCGCTGACGGTCGCCCCTATCTGGTGATGGAGTACATCGAGGGCGATCCGATCGATCGGTACTGCGAGCGTCACCAGCTAGGGTTGCGCCAGCGCTTGCAGCTCTTCCGTAAGGTCTGCGAAGCGGTGCAATACGCGCACCGTAATCTGGTGATCCATCGCGACCTCAAACCATCGAACGTCCTGGTGACTGCGAACGGAACGCCGAAGCTGCTCGACTTCGGCACCGCCAAGCTGCTGCAAACGTCGGAGTCCGAGAGGCCAGCCACCGCCACTGAGCTACGCCTGTTGACGCCAGGCTACGCCAGCCCCGAGCAGCTCAAGGGTGGAGCCATCACGACAGCCAGCGACGTCTATGCCCTCGGCGTCGTGCTCTACGAGCTGCTCACGGGTCGCCGACCCTTTCGCTTTCAGAGCCCCATGTCTCCCGAGGTGGTTCGTGTGGTTTGCGAAGAGAAGCCACCACGACCCAGTACCCTGGCCAAGCAAAGTCAGACCGAGGCGGGTGAAGAGGCTGAGTACCATCTCATCTCGGCCGAGTTGATCGAAGAGCGCTGGCTCCGCCGACTACAGGGTGACCTGGACAATATCCTCTTGATGGCGCTGCGCAAGGAGCCGGCGCGGCGCTACGCCACGGTGGAGCAGTTCTCGGAAGACGTGCGGCGGCACCTCGAGAGCCTGCCGGTCCTCGCCCGGCCAGATACCGCAGTCTACCGTGCGACCAAATTCGTCCGCCGAAACCGCGCCAGCGTGGCCGCGACGGTACTGGTGTTTTTGGTGCTGATCGTCGCGGTCGTGGTGACGACCGCGCAAGCCCGCCGAGCCGAGGATGAGCGTCGTCGAGCCCAGGAGGTGACCGACTTCCTCGTCCGCCTGCTCGAAGCCTCCGACCCCGGCCAGTCCCAGGGCAAGGATGTTACGGTGCGCGAGCTGCTCGACGAAGGCGCCGAGCGAGTGAAAGAACTGGACGGGTCGCTCGACTTGCAGGCGAAACTGCTGGACACCATGGGTTTCGTGTACTTTCGATTGGGCGCCTACGATCGAGCGGCCGAGCTCCTGGAGGATGCACTCGAAATTCACCGGAAAGAGCCTCTCGATGCACTCGATCTGGCGGAAGTGCTCGACAACCTGGGGCAGGTCTTGAGGGTCCGTGGCGATCTCGGGCGGTCCGGTGAGCTGCTGCAGCAAGCTCTAGCGTTGCGTCGACGGCACCTCGAGGCGCCGGCCCCGGATATCGCTGAGACGCTGTCTAACCTGGGAGTCTACGAGCATAGTCGTGGTGACCTCGAAGCGGCTCGGGCATGGCATGAAGAGGCGCTCGCGATGCGCCGCGCGCTGCCGCGAGTCGAGCCAGCTCGAATGGCCTCGAGCCTCAACAATCTGGGTGCGACCCTGCTCAAGCTTGGCGAGCTGGAGGCTGCGGCTCGTCTGTTGTCGGAGGCCATCGAGAGACGGCAAGAGCTCTTCGATGAAGATCATCCCGATCTGGTTAACAGTCTGAACAACTTGGGCGCTGTTCGCCTCGCTCAGCGGGAACCGGAGGTAGCGGAAGGCCTGTTTCAGGATGCCCTGGCCATGGCTTATCGCCTGTTTCGCGACAACCACCGCGAAATCGCCAACGCACACCACAACCTGGGCATGGCCTTGAGGAAGCAGAAGCGCTTTGGCGAAGCTGAAGAGCACTACCGGCGGGCTCTCGAGATGCGGCAGAGTCTGTTGGACCCTGGTCACCCGGAAGTGGGTCGCAATCTGCGGCACCTCGGAGACCTGTTCGTGGAGCAAGCGCGCTTCGACGCAGCGATCGAGGTCTATCGCCAGGCTTGCGAGGTCTTCGAGCGAGAGGGCGAAGGGCACGACCTTCGCGACTGTCTCCACAGTCTCGGTTGGACGCGAATCAACCACGGCGACTATGCCGGCGCCGTGCCGGTGTTCGAGCGCCTCATACCCTTGCAGCACCGTGTTTTGAAGCCTGAAGATCCCGCTTTGGCAACCGACCTTCTCGGCTTGGGTGTGTCGTTGTTGCGCTCCGGCGATCCGCAGGGAGCCGAGTCCTATCTGCAGCAAGCGCTGGCGATCCGGCTCGGGGTATCGGCCACGCGCGAAGATCGCGACCGGATCGCCAGTGCCCAGGGCCTGCTGGCGGAGTGTCTGATCGACCTCGAGCGGTATCGCGAGGCCGAACCGCTGGCGATCGACGCCTTGTCCGACCTGAGCACCTACGGCGATGCCGATGCTCGCTCCCGCCAGGCTTTGCAGCGCATCATTCGCCTCTACGAAGCATGGGGCCGTCCGGACCAAACGACCCTGTTTCGTCAGCGACTCGCTGGGACCGACAGCTCCGTGAATGAAGGTGGCTAGAAAGTCGGCACGGAGGCCTCGGCGTCGACGATGATGCTGGTGCTGCTTTCGCAAGGCGGCGGTAGATTGAAGACTTCACCGGCGTCGATCTCCAGTAGCTGGTGGACCCCCGAGAAGACAGTCTGCAGCACCGGGTCACCTGACGCCGGTACCGTCGTCGGGCCGACAGGGATTCCGCTGGTCCCGGGGGGCATGCTGCCGACACCTCCGCTAGGCGGATCGGTTGTTCCAGGCAAGAGCGCCAAGAGCAGTTCCAGGGTCAGGCCGTACCAGATGCCGTCGGAAGCAGAGATCACGCTGCCACCGCCTTCAGGGAGCATGTCGAATCTGGGAACGACCTTCGCTTCGAGGATCAAACCGACATCCATCGTGTAGAGCACTGCCATGATCTCGCCGTTGCATTCGGGGTCGACTGGCAGCAGCACTTGTTTGTGCACTTGTGGCAACTTCTCGTGCAACTTGTCGTCTTCGGTCAAGGTCACTTGCTCTTCCGCGCAGCGCACGAGGCGAATCTCGTCGTTCTCGAGGATCGTCGCGGCGATAAGGAAGACCGGGATTCGAATCGGCTCCGGGCCCGCGGCGAAGTTCTCCAGGGCGTAGAACGAGAGGTCGAACTGGGTCCATAGCTTTCCGTATTCATCCTTGGCAGTGATCCGGCCGAGTTCCGAGTAGTAGGCATTGCCGAGGAGAATGGTTTGGGCATCGGCGCCTGTGGAGAAGAGGCTCCAGAGGCAGCACAACAGACAGGCAACCAGGTAGCGGAGGCGAGATGGGTTTCGTGTACCAGCGATCTTCTGACTCATGTTGATACCTCATCAGTTGAATAGAGAGTTCCTCGGTCCGGGCTAGATGCCGAGGACCTTCCCAGGTGGAAGCTCACTCGAGGACAACGAGCTCGTCCTCTACGCGTAGAACGCGCGCAAATCAGCTCATCGCGAAGCAAGTTGGCCGAAGAGCCAGGCCTTGGCGACGTCCCACTCGCGTTTCACCGTGGCGGGAGAGATATCAAGGACTTCGGCGGTCTCGTCGATGGTCAAGCCGCCGAAGAAGCGCAGCTCCACGAGTCGGCTCTGGCGAGGATCGAACTCGGCGAGGCGCTCCAGAGTCTGATCGAGAGCGATCAGGTCGACGTCGCGCTCCTCGCTGAAAGCATGTCCTTCGTCGAGCTCCAGCCGGTGGCCGCTACCGCGCTTCGATGCCAGGTGAGAGCGCGCGTGGTCGACCAGGATGCGGCGCATCATGCGGGCGGCGATGGCAAAGAAGTGCGCGCGGTTCTTCCAGTGCACCTGCTTCTGGTCGATGAGACGCATGTAGGTCTCGTGCACCAGGGCTGTCGCTTGCAACGTGTGATCTTGGCGCTCGCCCCGAAAGGAGCTCTTGGCCAGATAGCGCAGCTCGTCGTAGATCAACGGCGTGAGCTGTGCCAGAGCTTGGCGATCACCCTGGCTCCAATCGACCAGCAAACGGGTGATTTCTTGCGATCTTGCTTCCAGGCTCATTCAGCTTTGCCCCGATCCGTCGCGGGTCGATGACCGGCTGACAGATTTTGCAACGTAGTATGTCAAACAACACATGCCTCGGCGGGCAGTGGGTTCTTTGGGACCAAGGCATGACGACGGCTGTTAATCCGGTCGAGGAGCCATGGCGCGAGCTACAGCTCGTAAGATCGTACGCTCAAGGCGCCCACTCGCGGGCTTCTTTGACACAGGCATTGAGCGCCACGCCGCGGTAGCTCGAGCCTGCCAGGCGGAGGTGAGATGGGCAGGCGTGGTCGAGCTCTTGCAGGAGCTGCTGATGGCCGATCTCGTACTGAGCGATTCCCAGACGATGGCGAATCACGCGATAGGCGTCGGGCTCGGGGAAGGCGCCCCAGGCACGGGCTAGGTCTCGGGCCGCGATCTCGAGCAGCTCTTCGTCCGAAAGGTGGACTGCCTCGGGGTCGCGGCGGCCGCCGATCAGGGTGCGAAAGAGGCGTCCGCCTTCAGGGGCACGACCGGCAAAGATCGAAGAATCGTAGAGTGTGCCAAGGATACGCAAACCCTGGCCGCGCGGCACCAGGAAGCCGAACGCATCGGGCACTGTGATCTCGCTCTTGTAGATCAAGGCCACCACCACCACAGGCGCCATCGGAATGCGCTGCAGGAGCGGTTTGAGCTCGGCCGGAAGGACCTGCACGGCGCGAGGAGCCGGGATGGTCGAAACGATATGGTCGAAGCCATCCGGCAGCGCGTCGAGGTCGACGCCGAGGCGAATGTCCAGATCCTTGGCCAGAGTATCGACTAGCACTTGGAGGCCGCCATCGAACGAGGTGAGAGTACCTTTCGGCCCGACGCCCCGCCCCTTGGCCCCCTTGATCAGCGAGCCGTGCTCGGCTTCGAGAGCGAACAGCTTGGGGAAGGCGCTGCGCAGCGAGAGACGATTGGGATCGCCGGCAAAAATACCGGTCACCATGGCGTCGACCAGGATGTCGGCTGCGCCGCGCCCGAGATGGCGGGCTGCGAAGTCGCGAACCGACTCGTCGGTTCCGGGTGGCTTGCGGCTAAACGGTTCGAGCATGGCTCGCAGACGGGCGCCGAGGGGCAGACAATCGCTTAGCAGGAATTTCGGCGGCGAGGTCGGCAGCTCACGCAGGCGACCCTGGCGCCAAACATACCGAATTGCCGCTGAGCTGCGGGCCTGTTGCAGGCGGGAATTGAGACCCAGCTCCTCGACCAGCTCCAAGGTTGCCGGCTCATTGTCCAAGAAGCCGTTCGGCCCCCATTCCACCAGGCAGCCTTCGATCGCCTCGGTGCGGATGTTGCCACCGATTCGGTCACTGGCTTCGAAGACCACCACTTCGGCCCGCCGGCGGAGGTGATGCGCCGCCGCAAGCCCAGCGATTCCGGCGCCGAGAACCGCGATCCTCATTGGGTGCGGCCGGCTGCTGTGAAGGTACGAAGAGTGATTCGAGCCGTCATGATGAATGTCTAGGTGAATTTTTCAGTCCGAAAGCATAACCACGGGCTGCTGCGTGAGCAATCTCCCAGAACTTTCGTCGACCCGCTAGGTACGACCCGTCTTCGCCGTAGGACCGCACGCTCGACTGGTATTCTAGGCCGACTGATGCCCAACCATTCCGAGCCTTCTGGGGTTGGCTTCGCCTGGATGGGGCGTGGCCTTGCGCAGGATGCCGCCTGGCGCTGGTTCGCCGCGGCCTTCGCCATCCTCCACCTACCGGTCCTCATCCCAGGGCTGGTCGCAATGGATCCTGCGGCCTACGCCGAGACCTATCTCGTTGTTCTTCTCCTGGCTGGTGTTCTCTTGATCCTGCTGCAGGGCTTGGCATCGATCGAACGGGTCTCGGAGCGCCAGTTCTGGAACTATGTGACGTTTGCTGTCTTCTGTTGGTGGCTCGTTCGAGTCTTGTATTTTTTCGTTCCTCCCAGCGAGCGAGGAACGACAGTGCATCTCTTCGTCGATGGTGTCTACATTCTTTTTTACATCGGTCTCCTCTTGGCAGTCGAAGTCAAACCGCACCTGCGGGAAGAGCCGGGCGGTCAGCGGTCGATTCGAGCCCTCGAGTCGCTCGGCATGATGGGACTGATCTTCGCGCTGCTGGTTTACTTCGTCGTCATCCCGAGTCGTTACGACCCTCAGGCCTACGGCACCTGGGAAACGTCGCTCTCACTCTACCTGCTCCTCGATTTGATCCTGGCGATTCGCTTTGCTCAGGTCGCAAGGTCTTGCGCCTCGCACCGCTGGCGAGTGACCTATTGGGCTTTCTGCGCTACGGCAGTACTGTGGGGGGTGGTCGGGATCCTGGAGATCCTGTGGCGCAAGGGGTATGCGGACTGGCTCGATGCAGCTTGGACCTACCTCCTGTGGCAGTTACCTATCCTGACCCTGGTGTCGGCGGCTCGCTTGCAGCACGCTGATTCACCGGTCAGTGTCCTGGAACGAGCCGCCGAATATCGCCGGGGCAGCGCCTTGGGCAGCGGTGGTTTTTTGGCCTTCGCCGCGTTGATGCTCCCAGTGCTCCATCTCGCACTGGCGCGCTTTGGGCTGCTCGCTTCGGAAGCCCGTGCGGCCCAGGAATGGCTGGTCCTGGGGAGTGCGATTGTGCTCGGGGCCTTGATGTTGGCGGAGCGAGCCCAGCTGCAGCAGCAAAGCTTGGAGCAGAACGCTCATCTGGCGTCGCTGATCGAAAGCACCCCGCTGCCGATAGTGTTACTCGATCCTAGTCATCGTGCGCTGACTTGCAACCCGGCTTTCGAATCGCTCTTCGTGTACTCCCGCGACGAGATCATCGGCCGCAATATCGATGACCTGATCACCTCGGAGCAGAGCGAGCAGCAAGCGCGTGAGATCACTCGGCGGGTGCTCGATGGCGAGTCGACTTTCTCGGTTTCACGCCGTAGCCGTAGCGATGGGCGATCGGTGGATGTGCGGATCTATGGCATCCCGCTCAAGGCCGACGGGCGCCTGATCGGTGTCTTTGCCATCTACCAAGATCTCACCGAGCGTCTGCGTGCCGAGCGAGCGCTGAAAGAGAGCGAAGAGCGTTTCCGACTGCTGTCCGAGGCCGCTTTCGAGGGCGTTGTCCTCAGTATCGACGGCACGGTCATCGATGCCAATCAACAGGCGGCTGACATCTATGGCTTCTCCATCGAAGAGATGATTGGGGCGCCGATCGGTAGTCGAGTCGCCGAGGGGCAGAGAGAGCTAGTGAACGAGCGGGTCGAAGCAGGGTACGAGCAGCCCTACGTGCTCGACTGCTACCGGCGTGATCGGACTCCTTTCACCATCGAGGTGCGTGGCAAGACGATCCCCTACAAAGGCGGGGAAGCCAGGGTGACCGTGGTCCGTGACATCACCGAGACCCGGCGCCTGGAGGAGCAGCTGCGGCAATCCCAGAAGATGGAGGCGATCGGGCGGCTGGCGGCTGGGATCGCCCATGACTTCAACAACCTGCTGACTGTCATCCTCGGCCACGGCAGTATGTTGGTCAAGAAGCTCGAAGCTGGCACCGTCCAGTCGGAGTGGGCCAACGAAATCTACGATGCAGCCGAGAGGGCCGGCAAGATGGTGCGGCAGCTTCTCGCTTTCGGTCGTAAGCAGCCGTTGCAGTTCAAGGTCCTCGATCTGAACGCGCTGGTCGCCGGCATGGAAACCATGCTGAAGCGTCTGATCGAAGCAGATATCGCTTTGGATCTGGACCTGCCCACGGATACCGGTTGGGTCAAGGCGGATCCCAATCAGCTCGAGCAAGTGATTCTGAACCTCGCTCTCAACGCCCGAGATGCCATGCCTGCAGGGGGGCGCTTGACCCTGACCACCGCGGTGCAATCAATCGATCAGGCCGCCGCCCGAGAAGACGTCGATGTCGAGCCGGGAGACTATCTCTGTCTGTCGGTGAGCGACACCGGCTCGGGCATGGATGCCGAGACCACGGCCAAGATCTTCGAGCCGTTCTTTACCACGCGCAAGAAAGGGGGGGGCTCCGGACTGGGCTTGTCGACCGTCCACGGCATCGTCAAACAGAGCGGCGGTGGCATCACGGTGGAGAGTGTTCTGGGTCAAGGGACGACGTTTCGCATCTACTTGCCGAAGATTTTGTGATGACGGAAGACGGAGCCAGCCCAGGGAGGGGGCGTCGAGCCCCCTGGCTCGACGATGCTACGACCCTCGATCTGTCACGCCAGGAACTGGATGCGGTGCCGGTCTCGGTGTGGCAGCGGACGGCGCTCGAAAATCTTTTTCTCGGCTGGAATCGCCTGCGTCTCTTGCCGGATGCAATTGCCGAGCTCAGAGGACTGACCGGGCTCTATGTGCACGACAACCTTTTCGAGGTCTTACCCGAGGCCTTGGGGAAGTTGCGGCGCCTTCGGGTCCTAGATCTGAGCCACAATCCGCACCTGCGAAGGATTCCTGAGAGCCTCGGCCGTCTGCAACAGCTCGAGTTTCTTTATACCGCCGATCAGAAGTTGGAGGAGATGCCCGATTCGATCGGCGAGCTCGGGGCGCTGATCTATCTCAACGCCGGCGACAATCGACTGTGTTCCTTGCCGCCCGGACTCACCCGCCTGACGGCCCTGCGAGAGCTTCGCTTGCAAGGCAATGCGATCGAGACTCTGCCGGCAGACCTCGGTGTGCTGCGCTCCTTGCGCGAACTCCACCTGGACGGCAATCCGATCGCAGAGCTGCCCGAGTCGATCGGTGCCTTGGGAGATCTGAGAGCTCTCTCGCTACGCGGCGCTCGGCTCAAGACGTTGCCGCCATCGATCGGGCGGCTGAATAAGCTACGCGTCCTCGATCTGCGATCGAACCGGATCGAGAGCCTACCGCCTGAGATTCTGCACCTGACGAGCCTCGAGAAGCTCGATCTGCGCTGGAATCGTTGGGCGCGGGTCCCCAGCTGGCTCGAGCCGCTGCTCGAACGCGGCGCCAGTATCTACCTCTAGGTTCGCACACCGAAGTCATTCGGCCCGCAGTGCGATGGCTGGCTCGACTCTCGCGGCACGGCCGGCAGCCGGCCAGGTGGCGACCAGGACGACGGCGACCAGGACCGCTGCGACCAACCCATAGGTCTGCGGCTCGATGGGTCCGATTTGCCACGCCGAGTCGATCAGTCGGTTCGCCGCGATCGTGGTGAGACCGCCGATGGCAAGACCGAGCGCGCTGTACCGAAGCCCGGCCCCGATGACCAGGCAACGCTGCTGCCAGTGCCCAGCGCCCAACGCGCTGCGGAGCCCCAGTTCGCGCCGGCGGCGCGAAATGTCATAGGTGGTCAAGCCATAGACGCCGGCAGCCGCTTGGGCGAGAGCGAGAAGAGCGAAGATCGACAAGAGCAGCCGGGTGAACTGTTGGCGGCGAACCGAGCGGTTGACGACGTCCGCTAGGGGAAGAGGGTCGAAGAGAACCGTGGCGGGGTCGATCTCGCGCAGACGATCACGCAGGGTGGTCACCAACGTTGGCATCGGTCCTTCGGTGCGGATGATCAGGCGCATGCGCGATAAGTAGCGGCGATCGTATTGGGCTGCCGGCCGAAAGAGACAGGGCTCCTCCGGTCGCGTCAGGCCGCGCTCGCGCACATTGCTCACCACTCCGACGACCTCGAGCGCCTGGCCTCCGCGGGCGCTCGTCAGCCGTTTCCCCAAGGCACTTTCGCCGGGCCAGTGGCGAGCGGCGAAGGCGCGGTTGACCAGAACGACAGGCGGCTGGTCTTGGCGATCCGTCCAGTGAATATCGCGACCTTCGTGGACCGTCATGCCAACCGCCTCCAGGTAGCCGGGCGTGATGGCGCGAAACAAGGTCGTGGGGCGCGCGTCCGGTTCGGCCCAGGACTGATCGAGATGTCGGAACGCCCAATAGAATTCCGGCTCGGTCATCGGCAGAGAGTGTGCTGCACCTGCGGTTGCTACGCCCGGTAGAGTTTCGATCTCTGCCAGGACTCGACGCAGAAACTGGTTCCTTCGCCCGTGGGTCTCGGCCCAAGTCGAGGGCGCACTGATGCCAAGGGTGGCGACGTCCTCGGTCGCCAGACCTGACGGACGTTGGAGCAGGTGACCGACGCTGCGGGTGGCATGCCAGGCGGCGACGAGTATCACCGCGGTGATCGCAAGGTCGGCGACGACCAAGCGGGCCATGGTCTTGCGTTGCCTTGGAGCACGTATCGACGCTTCGCGGCCGACGCATCCGCGTAGGATCTGCCACCGGCCACCGACCGCTGCTGTGCCCAGCAGGGTCGTGATCGCAAGCGCCAGGGTCGCGGTGCCGAGCACGATGCGGCCATCGATGCGGGGCGGCGCGAAGGTCAAGGTCTCGATCGGGCTGGCTGCGACCACTAGCGGTAAGGCCCAGCGTGCCAGGAGGAGTCCCAGGGCAGCGGCCGCCAGCGTCAAGACGGCAATCTCGAGAGTGCTGTGGCGAAGGAGCGTGCGACGCCCCGCACCCAGAGCGAAACGTACGGCCATCTCCCGCCGAACGCTCACGGAGCGGGCTAGTACCAGGCTGCCGGCATTGGCCACCGCGATGGTCAGAAACGCGGCGGCCGCCGCTGTCAGGCCCCATAGCGGTGACCGCAAGTCCTCGGCCAAGGCCGCCTGAAGGTTCTCGGCATCGAGCCCGGCATTCCGGTTGCCCGTGGCGTCGATCTCCTGTAGCCGATTGCCGAGGGATCGGATCTCTTGTCGCGCAACAGCAGGAGAGACGCCATCGCGCAGACGACCGACCGCGCTGAAACCCAGCCGTCCGTCCCAGTCCTGTTGGCGCATCGGCATCCACAGCTCAGTTGCGTTGGGGAATCGATCCCGATCCGGCACGACCCCGATCACCGTAAAGGGCTGAACCTCGATCTCCAACGTGGTTCCCAGGGCTTCGGGACTCCGGCCCCATCCTCGCTGCCACACTGACGAGGCAAGAACGACGACAGCGGTACCGGCTCGTTCTTCCTCCTCGGTGAACCAGCGGCCGATCGTGGGCTGGACACCGAGTAGGGGCATGAGCTCTGCCGTCGACCAGCTGCCTGTAAGGCGGGCCGGTTCACCGTCGCCCGTCACATCGACAGGAACAGTCTTGACCGCCGCGAGCTCGAGAGTCGCCGCCTCCTGGTGGAGGAAGCGGAAGTCTGCCGGACTCAGGAAGTAGCGCAGGCCGCGCGAGGCTTCATCGTCGACTAGCTTCCAGACCGAGACCAGGCGATCGGGTCGGGAGAAAGGTAGTGGGCGCAGCAGGAAAGCGTCAGCGACCGCCGCCATAACGATCAATGCACCGAAGCCGATCGTCAGGCAGAGGACGGCAGTTGCAGTGAAGGCGGGGGCACGGCGCAAGCTGCGGAGCGTTTGGATGAGCTCCATCGGCAAAAGACGCATCGGAGACCTCCTGAGGTAGGAATGGATCCGGCAGTGAACCCATCTAATGCGCCTACGCATACAGATCATGAATCGATATGGCATCTATTCATAAATTATTGTTATGCTTTGGTTGATGGAGCCCTCATTACGCCAGCTTCGTATCGTCGAGGCCGTAGCTCGCGAAGGCGGTGCGGGAGCTGCGGCCCGCCGCTTACGTCTGACCCAGCCGGCGGTCTCCCATGCGCTGCGCAAGCTCGAACAGGAGCTGAAGATCGAGCTCTTCGAGCGCGATGGACGCGGTATGCGAGCGACCGCGGCGGGACGCCGAGTGGCGGAAGTCGCCCGCCGGGTTCTGGCTGACCTCGAAGGACTACGATTGGATCTCGAGCAACTCGGCACGGATCGTCGAGGCACCCTGCGCGTCGCCACGGAGTGCTACACCTGCTACCGTTGGCTACCGTCCCTGATTGGCCGATTCCGCTCGCAGTTTCCCGGCTTTGAGATCGAGATCGTTCCAGAGGCTGCTCGAGCGCCCTACCAAGCCTTGCGCGAAGCCGAGGTCGAGTTAGTGATCACCCACTCTCAGCGTCATGATGCGGATGTCACCCGGCGCTCGCTGTTTCGCGACGAGCTGCTGGTCATCTTGCCGGCGGAGCATCCGCTGGCGGCCAAGCCCTTCCTCGAGCCCGTCGACTTTGCCGGCCAGCCGGTTATTCTGCATACGGATCCCGAGAACAGTGAGCTCATGCGCCGTTTCCTTGCTCCGGCCGATGTGCGACCCCAGCGGTGTATGGCTCTGCAGTTGACCGCCGCGGTTCTCGAGGCTGTGCGAGCTGGTTTAGGCCTCAGTGTACTGGCCCATTGGGTCGCCGGCAGCGAGCTGGCTAAAGGAGATCTGGTCGGCCGGTCTCTCGGCCCTACCGGCCTGTTTCGGGATTGGTCGATCACCACCCTGGCCAACCAGGCCGAGCGTCCCGTGATCGTCGCCTTCGCGCGACTTGTCGAGAACGAGCTGAAGCTCCTGGCTCGCGAGAGTCGCCCAGCCGCTGTCGGAGCCTGAGAAGGAGACCCATGCGCTTCGCGACGAGAGAATTTCGCTGCTTCGTCCTCCGCCCTTGGATGGCGCTGGCTTTCTGGGGCCTCGTGATGACGGGTTGTGGCAGCAGCCCTGAGGGCCGCGACGCTCAGGTATCGTCCGAGCAAGCGCTACAGCGCGGCCGGGCAGCTTACGATCGCATCTGTGCGATCTGCCATGGCCGCGACGCCGCCGGCGTCCCCATGCTCGGCAAGGGTCTGCAGAACAACGAATTCACCCGTCAGCGCAGCGATGGGGAGATGATTCAGTTCCTCAAAGAAGGCCGGCCAGCGACCGATCCGCTCAACACCACCGGCATCGACATGCCACCGCGCGGTGGCGATTCGACACTCAGTGACGAGGACCTCGCCCTCATTGTCGCCTACCTGCGGACGCTGTAGCGCTTAGCGCGGCCGGCTAGCCGCGTTTCTTGTGCAGCTCCAGCACCAACTCCCCGACCCGCGGGTGGGAGGCGGTGATGGTCTCGAAGGTCGCGCGGTCGAGCTCCAGGAGCTCGCATTCAGTGATCGCGGTGATCGTTCGGTTGCGCTTCGATCCGAGGAGAACGGAGGGGGTACCGAAGACGCCGCCTTCTTGTAGGACGGCGACCTGATCGTTGTGGCCGACGTCATTCTGCTGGTAGACCCGGGCCGAGCCGCTGGCCATCACGAAGAGGCTGTCTCCCGGCTCGCCCTCGGTGTAGATGATGGAGCCTTGTTTCTTGATCAAGAGCCGCAGGCCGCCGATCATGGCCGCCAGCTCACCTTTGGAGAAGTCGTTGAACAAAGGCGACCAGTTGAAGTCATCGCGGCCCTCGGCGGCGTCTTCGAACCAGAACTCCGAAGGCATGATGACGGAGGTCACCATGCCTTCGTCGACATCGTCCCCAGCAACGGAAATGGGTGGCTCGGTAGCCTTGGCGCTGCGCGGCTCCGGCCGGCGCGGCCTCAGGGTCGGAAAGTTCTTGTCCTTGCGGCGGATCTTGACCAGAGTCTCGAGCATTTCGTCGGCGTCCGACTGCTCGGGATCGATCCGCTGGATCTTCTTGAGCACCGCGATCGCCTTGGTGACGAAGCCCTCGGAGGAGAACTCTTGCACCAATCCCTCGAGGACCTCGATCGAGCGGCGCTTTTGGCCGTCGCGTTCGAGCACGTCGGCGAGCATCTTTCGCAGGTGGATGCTCTTGGGGTCTTGCTTGACGTGCTTCTCGAGTATCTTGATGGCCTTGGGGTACTGCCCTTTGGCAATCAGGCGGTTGACGTCTTGCTTGCCTTGCAGCCAGCTCAGCATGGGCGGTCCTCTAGAGTCGATATCGGTCAGGGGGTGCCGGAGCTCCGGTGGCCTTGTGTCGGCGATCGGTGCTCCACCTCGAGTACCCGTATCCTGGCCCGCCCAATGAGCGTCGCGAGGTGCGTCAGCTCCAGGAGGGTTGCCGAGCCATCATTCAAGGCGCTGCTGCCGAAAGCGATGTGCGCGGCATCGAAAGGATCTTCGAGGGTGGCGTCGAGGTCGATCCAACGATCGTCGATCAGAGCCTGGGACCACATATGGTAACCGAAGAGATGCCGTTCGCCGATCAGCTCCTCGACATAGACCAGCCCGGTCACCACGCGCGCAGGAATACCGGTCGCGCGCAGCAGCGCCGCCAGCAGCACACTGTGCTCGGTACAGTCGCCCGCTTGGCTTTCCGCTGCTTCGCTGGCGGTCGCCAGGATCGAATCGAGGTTTTTCTCTCGCAGATGACGAGCAACGAAACGACGTAGCGCTTCGGCCCGTTCGGCGTCAGTTCGCTCTGCTTCGGTCGACGTCGCGAGATCGGCTTTGGCCAGCAGTTCTCGGACCTGTGGCGACTCGAAGTCGAGGGTGGTGGAGGCGCGTAGGTACTCGGCCGATCGCGGACGATCGTCGCCGGTGAGCCGCGGGCTGGAACCGACCTCGACCTGAATGCGAGCTCCGCCAGGGACACTCTCGATGCGTTGGCTGGCGTCGGTCGGCAAGTCCTTCAGCAGCTCGGCATCGACCTCGATCTCGTACACGGCGCGGCGCACTCGGCGCGGCGCGGGAATCGGTCGATCCGGGTAGATGAAGGAGCGCGCCAGCAGCTCGGGCGCTTCACGCTGGGCCAGCACGTGCTCTCGCCTCGAGAGTGTGATGGTCATCTGCAAACCCATGAGATGGGTCACGGAGCGCAGTAAGAGGCCCTCGGGCGAAACGTTGACCCGGCTCTCCAGCTGGGGTGTCTGCAATGGGCGCTGCTTGAAGCGCAGGCTGGGTCGCGGTCGACCGTCGATCAGCACGCTCTCGTCACGAGCTTCGAGCTGCCAGTCGGTGGCGACGACCTCCAGCCCCAGATCGTTCTCGAGGCTGTTGATGGCGAAGCCCTCGAGGCCCTCGTCGAGCAGTCGGCGTAGCTGCGGTTGCATCTGACCGGGGGTTAGCCATTCGCCCGGTGGCCAAGGGATGCGCTCACTCCGACTTTCGCCGTCGCGAGTGGTCTCGACGAGCACGACGCCCTTCTCGAAGGTCCAGGTGGTC
This sequence comes from Acidobacteriota bacterium, assembly GCA_039029035.1. Taxonomy (GTDB): domain Bacteria; phylum Acidobacteriota; class Thermoanaerobaculia; order Multivoradales; family J023; genus JAAELT01. The sequence goes on from JBCCGX010000030.1 coordinate 16,064, forward strand.
TCTACCGGCTTCAATCCCAGGGCCTGCTTGGACCAGGCACTGATCGGGCGGCCGTCCAAAGTCTCGACGAACCGGCTCTCGATCTCGAGGGCTTGCTCGCTGGCGCCGCGGCGGAACCTGAGGTGGAGAATCGAGGTGGAGGTCAGCTGATCGCCTCGACGCGTCTCGCGCTCCATCATCCAACCCGCTGGGGTTTCTCCGAGGTCGACCCGGTACCAATGTTCGACCGCCTGAGCCTGGGCTGAGACATCCGCCGAGCCCTCGACAATCTCTCCCAACAGGCTCGAGGGTAGGGTCCAGAAGAGCAGCAAGACGGAGACTTCGAGGGCTCGGACAAGCATTTGGCAAGGATACCGAATCCGAGGAAACCCTGAACGGTCCTTTCCGTAACTAAAGTTGGAGAACTTCTTCCTCTTCCTCCTCTAGACCCCCCGGAAGCTTCCAACGCGCTTCCGGGGGGTCTTGTTATTGAGGCCCTTGTGGAAGCGATCCGTTCAGCGCCTGGTCGACCTCCTCGTCGCTCAGCCGATAGAGGTGGATCGAGTAGCCGGCTCGAGCGTCTGTTGGGCGATCTTGGAGGTAGCGGTAGAGCTTGCCGCTGCGCAGTCGGTCGTAGGCGCGGAAAATCTGCATCCACTCGCCGGGTGAATGCTCGTGGCGAAGTTGCTTGCGCCCCGCGTCGTCGGTCGACAGGCGGCGAAAGCGTTCCACGAGCTCTCGGTTCTCGGCAAGCGCCTGCTCCCTGGAGTTTGTCCACGGCCCGAGTAGCTCCATGTGCAAAGTCTGCAGCAGCGTCACGCTGACACAGTAGATCCCGCCGGTTAGCGGCGGCGGTGGGCGACGGGGATCGCCGACAGAGAAGAAAGAGTAGAGCCACACCGCGTCGACTCCGTAGGCTTCAGGTGGGGCGGTGCCGAAGAGACCGGCGAAGACCGGCCCCTCGTTGCCCTCCTCGGCCTGCATGGCTTCGATTCGGGTTGCCAGGGCCGGTAGATCCTGACCCCAGTCGAGAGAGCTGTCGGCCAGGTGGCGATAGCCCTGCTCGGACCCACCGGCGAGGGTGTTGAAGAACGACAGGTAGTGCGGCCGGATCGCCCAAGAGTCCCACGCCACCGCGGCGAGGCAGAGCAGGACGAGAGCTGAGGCGAGGCGCCGGCGCTGGGTGAGCCAGCGGCCTGCGCCGCCGGCGAAGATGAAGAGCGCCGGGTAGATCGGCAGCAGATGCCGATGACCGATGTTGATCTGGCTGCTCACGGCCACCAAGCCGTAGACGGCGATCAGTGTCCACAAGGGGAAAGCGAGCGATCCACGGTCGCTGGGCTGGCGGTCGCTGACCTCGCGGCGCCAGGCCAACACCGCGAGACCCAGGAGCCCGAAGAGCCCCAGCGGGGTCTTGACGGCGAGGGCGTAGGGGAAGAACCACCACCAGCCGGTCTCGCGCGTCTGGCCGCGCAGAAAGGCGTCACGGCCGCGGGTCGTGTCGAAGGTGTAGGCGAGGCCCCAGAGATACGCTTCCGGCAGCAAGCTGGCGTCGCGGGCAACGCGCACGGCTTGAATCGGCAGACTGTCCGCATCGAGCAGCGATTCCCAAGGATGCAGGAATTGGCTGCCGCTGGGTGGAGCGTTCGGATCGGCCGCGTAGCGCAAGCCGTAGGCGGCCCAAACGGTGCCCAGCACACCGCCGCCGACCAGGAGCGCCACGCCAAGGATCGCCGTGATCTGGTTCCTCGACTCGACGAGGGTCCGCTGGGACCTGCCGAGGTCGAGGACGATACGCTGGCCTTGGGAGAGGCGCACAAGGATCAGAATCGCCGCGATCGGCAGGATCAAGAGGCCCGACATCTTCGAAAGCAACAGACCTGCCACCGCCAGGACCGCGCCCAGCAGTCGCAGCCAGGTGACCCGCGTCAACAGACGCCAGATCGCGCCGGTTGCTGAGAGGAAGAAGAAGGCCGTGACCAGATCCGACGTGATCAGCCGCGCGTGGGCCAGCATCGTCGGGCTGAGGGCGTAGAGCGCGAGAGACAGCATCGCCCCGGCCACCCCGAAGAGCGCCCGCGACCAGAGGTAGACCAGGACGCCGAGAGCGAGGCTCGCCCAGGCGATCATCGATCGCCCGGCTAGAAGCTGCGTCGCCGGATCACGTTCCTCGCCGTAGAGGATCTCGCGACCCACCCTCCACACGTTGGCGCTACCGAGAGCGGCCCCGTCGATCTCTGGCAGTTCGTGGGCGCGGCCAGCAAGAGGCCAAGCGGCCCAGCGTTGCGGCAGAACACCGGACTCGGCGTTGAAACGGTAGTCGCCGGCATGCCATTGCATCACCCCCCCACCGAGGTGGGCGATTTCGTCGAACACCGCTGACTTGTCCAGGCTGCTGGAGAGGGCTAGCCAGCCGTGCAGCGCCAAAAGAGCCGCGAGAGCCAGGGCCTCGTGGCGTCGGCGCAAGGTCCACCGAATCGTCATCGCGACCCGATTATCGCGAAAACCTGGCGAGCTCGGACGTCTCTTGTTCTCTCAGACGGGAGTCGACGACTCAGGAGCCCGACCAGGAGAGGCTCAGGCCGATCGAGCGGCCCGGCGCCAGAGGCGACTTGTCGTCGGCAGAGTTGAAGTACTCCTCGTCGAGCAGATTGCGCCCACGCAGGGTGAGGGCGAGATCGGAGCGCAGCCGGTAGGTCAGGGACGCCGAGAGAAGATCCGCCGAGGGGATCGAAAACTCGCCGCTGCCGGGATCGTTCTTGGCCGCCCGATGCTGCAGCTGCAGCTGGCTCTCCCAGGGACCCTTGCGGTAGGCGACGCCGAGCTGCAGGCGATTCGCCGGTACGTCGGCCAGGGGATTGTCGTTGTCGTCCTCGCCATCCAGGAGGTGGCCACTCCAAGAGACCTGCCAGGCCTCATTGAGCGAGTGAAAGCCCTCGACCTCCAGGCCGACGATGGTGCCCGAGGTCAGATTGACGAAGGTCAGCAGATCGTCTTCGATCTCGATCCGCTCGATGTAATCGTCGATCGTCTGGTGGAACACCTGGGCCGAGAAGAACGTCTGGGTGCCGTACCAGCGCAGGCCGACGTCGGCAGTGAGCGAGCCTTCCGGATCCAGGTCCGGGTTGCCGATGACTCCGCCGCGGCCCGTGGTCCCGGTGAAAAAACGCTCGCTGAGGTTGGGGAAGCGCAGGCCGGTGCCGAGATTGGCGGCGATCTCGAAGCCGTTGCCGACCGGACGCACCAGGCCGACAAAGGCCGTCAGGGCGGAGTCGTCGCGGCTTGGCGAGTCGCCGTTCTGCTGCCTTTGCCAGGTGAAGCGGCTGCCGGCCTGGAACGTCGCCGCGCCGAGGCTGAAGCGCAGGCTGCCGTACAAAGCAGCCTCGTCTTGCGTGCCACCGTCGAGGGTGCGTAGCTCGGTGATCGAGCCGTCGGCGAAACGCTCCTGGCGTTCGTCGGCGTCGACACCGCGACGACCACCGTAGTCGATCCCGTAGCGCCCACTGAGACCGCTGAGGCGCCCGTCGCTGGTGGCTGAGCGCTGGCTGGACCAATCGCGCTGCCAGCTGGCGCCGAAATCGAAGGCTTCGTTCTCTACCGTCGTCAAGCGATTGCCTACGCGAAGATCTTCGGTGATCAGGTCGTTGGGGTGGATGTAGGCGTCGAGCCTCCACGGCCCCCAAGTCTCGCTTTGGCCCTCACCGCTGGCGCCGAAGCGCAGCAGCAGGTGGGTCTCGCGCGGGTAGTTGGTGATGCGTCCCGGGAAATCACTGTTCGATTTGCCGATATCGTCACCGTAGGAAGGCAGGGCTTGGATCTCGTAAGTTCGACGCCCAGCGTTCCAGCGGCGAGTGATCGAAGCCGAAACTTGCGAGAAATGGGCGTTGAGCTCGGTGCCGTCCGCCGCTTCGTCGTTGCTCGCCGAGCGTTGAGCGATACCGAGCGACCAGCTTCCTGTCTCATCCCGACGACCCCACCCGACGCGCTGGTAGTGGGTATCTCCGAAGCTCTCGTAGCCGGCGTCGAAGCGAAAGTCGTCGAACTCTCGAGGGAAGATCTGTACCACACCACCCAAGGCGCCCGAGCCGTAGTAAGTCGAAGCGGGGCCGCGCACGACATCGGCCGACCCCATGAGAGTGGGGTCGATGAAAGAGGTCGAGACGCCGGCGCGGCGCTCGCCTGTGATCGGGATACCCGAAACCAGGGTCAGCACCCGATGGCGCGACACACCGCGAATCGAGAACACCTGAAAAATGCCACCCTGGCCGTTCTCGGCCACTCCGGCGACGCCTTCCACCAGCTCGGTCAGGGTCGTCGGCGCGGCGGCTTTGTCCTCCACGTTGATCACCGTCGAGGCGACACTTGCAGGCGCCACCACGCCGCCGCCACCACGGCTTGCCGTCACGTCCACCTGTTCGAAGATCTCTTGTTTGGCCTGCAGGGCGAAGAGAGCTCGCCCAGTGCCACGGTCGCTGCGGCGCTCGACGTCACCAGGCTCGAGCGTGATCTCGAGATCTTGGAAGCGAGGGTGGGTGATGCGTAGCGAGCAGGGCAGCTCACAGGTACCGAGATCGAAGTGGCCGTGGCTATCGGTAAAGACCTCGGCGCCGTCGTCGATCGCCTGAACGCGGGCGTGCTCGACGACCAGGCCGCCGCTCCCCTCCACCAGGCCGAGGATGGTCGTCGCGGAGCGTTTCGGCTCCAGCTCGGAGGAGCCCAAGGCGGGCGCAGCAGCTGAGAAGATCCACAGGCTGACGAGAGCACGCAGCATCGGTACATCCTTTCCGACGGCTTGGGAGTCGAATCCACTCCGGGAGGTGTGGATTGCTGCGGCCCGTGGCGGGATCGGGCTGCTGACAAAAAGCTCGGCGAACGCCGAGCCTAGGACTGGAAGCTTGGTAGCGCATACGGGATTCGAACCCGTGTTACCGGCGTGAGAGGCCGGCGTCCTGGACCCCTAGACGAATGCGCCAAATCTCCTCGCTCGCGCGAGGGAACGATATTGTATTTTGGCGGTTCCGACTTTGCAAGCCCGTCCGCTCCAAGGTGGATGGATTTCGTTCGAGCGGGTCGTCACGGACTTGCAGCTTCTGCAAGGGCCCTTGGGGCCTGATAGATTCGGGGCATGTGCAGCCACGGACCCAGGTCTAGCGACACCAAGCTGCCAGCTATGCCTGGCGGGCGCTCGATCCGGACAGCCCTTGCGATGGCAGGGTTATTCGCGGCTGCCGCGACAGTGCTCTTGACGCCGGAGCTTTCGGCGCAATCGGAGGCCGCCTCCACATCTGAAGCGGCGCCGACGGCAAGGGCGAGAATGGTGCTCGAGGGGCGGGTTGCGACCACCGTACCGGTCACCCTGCTGAGCAACGGTCCGCGGTTTGCCCTGAGGCCGATCGCCGCCGCCCTGGGTGTCGAGCTCCGGGTCGGCCCCTTGGGCGAGAGTCACACGCTGATCTTCGAGGACCGGCAGATCATCGTCGGGCCGGACCAGGCGCTGATGGTGACGGTTTCGCCCGATGGCACTCAGCAGCGCGAGATCACCCGTTTGGGCAGGATACCGATCCGCACTACGGCGGGACTGGAAGTCTCGTTGGACCTTTTGGACCGCGCTCTCGGCGAGCCGTTGAACTATCGCTTCGTCTGGGCGATGGATCGCCTCGAGCTCGAGGTTTCGCGCCCCGAGCTACGCCACCTTCAAGGCTCGATCAACCTGGTGCACCAATACCCGGTCAGCTTTGTCGAGATCGAGTTCTCCGCCCCACCCCGCTATCGTGTGGAGCGCCCCCCCGGTGCGCTCGAGATTCGCTTGATAGGTGACCGTCTGGCCGTGCCCCTCAGAGTTCCGCGGGTCGACGATCCTCTGGTCACCAACGTACTCGTCACCGCCGACGGCGTGCGACTCGAGTTGGCGGAGAACGCGATCGCTGACGAGCCGCGGCTCCTGCAATCGCCCCGAGCTCGGCTGGTGATCGAAGTCGTCGAGACGACCGATGCACAGAACGTGGCGTCAACCGCGCCGCGCCGCGCCGCGCCCCGTGCTCCGGGTATTCGCACGATCGTGCTCGATCCGGGGCACGGAGGCTCCGAGACCGGCGCCATCGGCCCCAGCGGTACGGCGGAAGCGGAGCTCAACCTGCTGGTCGGTCGCGCCTTGAAGCTGCAGCTCGAGCGCCGTCTGCCGGTGAAGGTCCTCTTGACCCGCACCGAGGACGTCGACATTCCGCTCGAAACGCGTGCCGCGATCGCCAACGAGAACCGCGCCGACCTCTTCATCTCTTTGCACTTCAATTCCTCCTTCGGCCCCAGTGCCCACGGTGCCGA
>JBCCGX010000031.1:0-22243 GCA_039029035.1 Acidobacteriota bacterium
ACTGATTTTTATTGTACAGATAGACCGTCGAAGACCGCCGTTCCAAGGAATGCAGAGTCTCGGTCCATTGCAACCATCAACCCAAAGTTATATGTCTTAACGATCTTTCTGATTCGGGATTCGAATCCCGTGCCGTAACGCGGTCGCTTCGCGCGCGCCGTATCCCTCCGGCTACCCCGGCCGGTCTCGTCAACATGCTCTTTTCACCCCAAGGAGGACTGAATGAAAAGACACCAATGGTTCAAGCTCTCACTGATCGCCTGTCTGGCTCTAGGCCTCGGCGCTCCCGCTCTGGCGGACTCGCCGAAACCGGCGACGACCGCCGAGACCGAGGCAGCAAGCGCACCGCTGATGATGCGTGGCATGCAGCTCTTCAAAGATGCCGAAACCGGCGAGCTGCGAGCACCCACCGCCAAAGAAGCGGCGACCCTGGACGCCCAGTTCCGCAAGATGTTCAGCAACTTCCAAAAGACCCAGCCCCAAGTGATCCAGCTCAAGTCCGGCACGACGATGATCCCGGTGCCGAACAACCTGCTGAAGTTTTCCGCCGCGCGCGTCGAAGCCGACGGCAGCCTGACCATGGGTTGCATCCAGAGCCCGCAGCGCACCCTCGAGTTCATCGAGACCCCGTCCACCAACGGACCGGCGGAGAGGTAGAACGATGCAAGCCAAGACCCTACGTCTTCTCGTTGCTGCAGGCTGCGCCCTGTTGCTCGCTCTGCCGGCTTCGGCTGCCAACTTCGTGCTGATCAATCTCGATCCGCCCGGCGTCGGCCTCAACGATCCCACCCCTGCCACGCCAGTCGGTGGCAACCCGGGCACCACCATCGGCGAACAGCGCACCAACGCCTACATCCTCGCTGCCCAGATCTGGGGCGCCACGCTGGACAGCAACGTCGACATTCTCGTCGGCGCCACCTTCCAGCCTCTGCCCTGCACTGCTGCCGGTGGAACCCTCGGCGCCGCTGGCCCGACCTTCGTCTTCCTCAACTTCCCCGGCGCCGGATTCCCCAACACCCTCTACTCCTCGGCCCAGGCCGACGCTCTGGCCGGCTTCGATCTGAATCCCGGTAATCTCGACATTATCTCGTTCTTCAACTCGGACATCGATGACAACGACCCCAACTGTCTCGCCGGTACCAGCTGGTATTACGGCTTCGACAACAACCAGGGGACGGACATCGACTTCCTCACCGTCGTGCTGCACGAGATCGGCCACGGTAATGGCTTCCTCGAGCTCGTCGACGAGGGCACGGGTGCCCTGCTCGCCGGCTTCGCCGACATCTACACCAGGTTCATGCTCGACCTGACGCTGAACGCGACCTGGGACACCTTGACCGACGCCGAGCGTCTGTTCTCGCAGGTCAACTCCGGCAACCTGGTGTGGAACGGCTCGAGCGTCAACAATGCGGCGCCTTCGTTCCTCGGTCCGGCTCCGGTGATCAAGATCAACAAGCCCAAGGGCTTTGACGATCTGGAAGCCCAACCAGCCACTTTCGGCCCGGCCTTTCCGGGCGGCGACAGCGATTCAGACTCCGACAGCGATTCCGACAGCGATTCGGACTCCGACAGCGATTCGGACTCCGACAGCGACAGCGATTCGGACTCCGACAGCGATTCGGACTCCGACAGCGACAGCGATTCGGACTCCGACAGCGATGATCGTGGCGTGCGGGGCAGGCTGGCCCTAGCCGACGACGGTGTCGGCGTCGGGTCGGACGCTTGCGAGCCGCTCGTCAACAACGTCAACAATAAGATCGCCCTGATCGATCGCGGCGGCTGCAACTTCACAACCAAGGTCGCCAACGCGCAAGCGGCCGGCGCCATCGCCGCCATCATCGCCAACAACGTTCCGAGCGGCCTCCCGCCGCTCGGTGGAGCAGATCCGACGATCGAGATCCCCTCGGCTGGCATCAGCCAGGCAGACGGCGACTTGTTAAAGGATCTACTCTTTGACGACGATGATGACAGTGATTCGGACAGCGATAGCGATTCCGACAGCGACAGCGATTCCGACAGCGACAGCGATAAGCCGAACAAGGTCAAGGTCGAGTTCGCCTTCTCCGACGATCGTCTCGCTGGCACCAACCAGGGCTTCGTGCGACTCTTCGCGCCGAATCCCGTCCAGCCAGGCTCCTCGAAGTCGCACTTCGACACCACGGCGGCTCCGAGCCTGCTGATGGAGCCGGCGATCACGCCCAATCTCGAAACAGCGACGACCCTCGATCTGACGCCGAACCTGCTGCAGGATCTCGGCTGGGTCCTGCTCCCCTAGTGTTGCATCGCTGCTGAGAAAAACGGCGGACTCTCCGCCGCTTGCCGAATCGCCCGCGGGATCGCTCCCGCGGGCGTTTTCGTTCCACCAGCCTTTCGGGTTAATCTCACACCATGACACAGCTGCTTCGTTGGACGACTTGCTGCCTTATCTGCCTGACCACGGCCGGTGTGGCGACCGCACAACACGATCACGGCCACCCTCCTTTGAGCCGCCCACCCGCGGCGAACGAAAAGAGGCCTCCGTCGCGCACCACCCTGGCGATCGAACGTGCCCTGGACCGTGGCTGGACCAACCTCCGTTTGCTGACCGAGTGCCGGCGCGATGGTGCCATGCACACCGCCGAGCTCTTCGGCAACGGCGTCGGCCTCTGGAACCGACAGCGCCAGTTCGAACTCGGCGACGCGTCTTTTCGCTCCCTGCTGGTCGCCCTGCGCGACGCCAAGTTCGGCAGCATGCCCGACGCCTTTCGGCATGGTGAGGGTCCGGCACGACCCGGAATCGAATGCCGTATCGCCCTACAGATCGGCGAAGTCGCCAAGCAAGTTGCCCAACCACTCGGCGGCGAGGCGCCCGAGAGCTTCCGCCGCCTGGCCGATCAGATCCTCACCGTCAGCCGCGAGCCCGGACAGTCCGGGGTCGGGGCGGACGACCTCACCGATGGCCTGCGAAAAATCGCCTCCGGCCAACTGGCGAGCGAGGTTCTGACCCTACGCAGCAACCGCAAGCCCTCCAGCGAGCAGCCCGACGTCGAGGGTTGGGTCCTCAACCTACAGGGCTCGCTGGCCTTCTCCCGTTCGTTCAAGCCAAAGAGCGGCTACGGCCCTCCGATGCGCCTGCAACTCGACGAAGCTAGCGTCAGAGCCCTGGCCCGCAATCTGGCTGCGGGGGAGCTCAATTTGCCGTCTGAGGTTCCTGGCAAGATCAACACCACGGTGCGACTCGAGCTCCTAAACCACCAGCTCGATGTCCGGACCGCGAGCTCTACCAGCCAAGACAACACCAGCGTATCGGTCATTCGGTTCAGCAACTTGCGCGACGAGTTGCACCGTCTCCACAACCGAGTGATGAGCGAAGGTCAGCTGGTCAATCCGCCGCCGACCCACTGAGCGCTTGTCGCCGAACCCGAAACGCCGCCACCGCTGAAGGCATCTCCTCACCAGGCAGAGCCTTCGCCAGCTTGCGGATACCGCGCTCCCAGGATGGCTGCGACGTCCATTTGCGCGGGTCGATGTGCTCGCGATCGACATCGCGAGCGATCAGCAACTCCGCCAGGTCGTCACGCCGCTGGCCGCGGCCGTCGATCGCCACCGCTTCGAAGCCGGCGCCGCGGCGATAGATCGCCAGCAGGCCGAAGACTTCTTCGTCGCCGGCGACTTGCAGCAGCGTCACCTGACCGCGCTCCCCCTCGTCGAGCTCGGCCAGGATGCCCTCCACCAGGGGATGGCCGGAGGCAAAGAACTCGATCGTCTCGTCTTCCACTGCAGTCGCCCGATCGAAGGTGCCAAGGAAGCGGGCGCCGGGCGAGACCCCCGGCAGGTGATCCACCAGCGCCTGGGCGCCATGCTCGATCAGCCAGGTGCGCGGGCCGCTCTGCTGCTCGACTTCGAAACCGAAGCGGGCCGCGGCGCGCAGCACCACCTCCTCGTTGAGGATCTCGAGATCTTCCGGCACCCGCTCCAGGATCGGCTCGGCCATCGCCTGCCGGTAGGGCTCGTGGTGCAGGGCATGGTAGGCCGCCTCGCGCACCCGGACGCCGGCGTCGCGCGCTTCGTCGAGCACCTCATCGAAAACAGCCGGATCGGGATCCTCGTGTCCGGCGACGGCCGTTCGCTCGATCACCTGCTGGACGTGACGCAGCTCGCGTTCGAGCGCCCCGAGGGGCTCCGAAAAGAGGCCGATCTGCTCATAGAGGCGGACGATCGCTCGCCCGAGGCCACCGGGGGGGCGAAAGTAGACGATCTCGGTCGGCAAGGTGCGGCCGATCCGGTCGAGCCGGCCAATCCTCTGCTCCACCACGCCGGGACTCCACGGCAAGTCGAACAGCACCAGACGGCGGCAGAACTCAAAATTGCGCCCCTCCCCCCCGCATTCGGTCGAGATCAACAGTACCGGACCGTCGGGCAACCGAAACTGCGCCACTTCGACATCGCGCCGCTTGAGCGACAGGCCTTCATGGAAGATGCCGACCCGCGCGGTGCTGCCCTGCTCCACCGCCGATTTCAACAGATCGAGAGTCTCGCGATGGGCGACGAAAACCAAGGTCTTTTCGCGCAACCGATGCCACCGCCCAACCGCCTCCACCAACCAGGCCACCCGTGGATCAGCGTCGCGGGCTGCGGCCGTCAGCTCGACGTCCGAGTTATCCCTTGCGCCCTGAGGATCAATCGATTTCTGGCGATCGAGCAGAGCCGCCGGCGAGGCCAGCGCCCGGAAGACACGATCGGCCTTACGCCGATCACGCCCCTTGGGCACCGGTCGTGACCGCTCCAGCTGCTCGAGGCGGCCCAGAGCCCGCCAGCCTTGGGCCGCTGCCTCGCCCTCGATCTCAATCGGGGCCGGTCGCCGTGGCGGCAAGCCGCCGACGTCGACCCGGCGGGTCGCGCTGGTGCAGGGTGGCAGAGGCTTCTTGCCCCGAAGGCGCTCCTGGAACGACTCTTCGGTGAGCTCGTCCGGGCGCAGCAGCTGCAACAGGCGAAAGAAGCCGTGGGCGTCCTCTTCCAGCGGCGTGGCGGTCAACAGCAGGACGTTGCGGCCCGCCGCGGCGATCGATTCGACAGCACGGTAGATCAGGTTGCCCGGATGGTTCGCCGGGCGCTTGAGGTGATGGGCTTCGTCGACCACCAGAAGATCGATCCCGGTCCGCGCCGCCTGCTCGGCCAGGCGTCGCCGCGAGCGCAGCATCTCGAAGCTGATGATCGCCTGGCGGTAGACCTCGAAGGGGTCGAACCCCTCTCCGTAATCGCGCTCGACGTCGGCCAGGCGCTTCTCGTCGAGCAGCACGAAGATCTGGTGGTGCTTGCGCCAAAGCTCGCCCAGCCATTGCACGGTGAGGGACTCCGGCGCCACCACCAGGGTGCGCTCGGCACGCCCGGTGTGGATCAGGCGATTCATGATCAGGCAGGCTTCGACCGTCTTGCCCAGTCCGACCTCGTCGGCCAGTAGCCAGCGAACCGGCTTGCTCGCCGTCGTCGGCTTCAGGTCGCCTTGACAGGCACGCTCGGCAACATAAAGCTGGTGCGGGAAGAGGCGAATGCGACCGCCGAGAAAGGAGCCCAGGCCATCCGCCTGGCGCAATCGCTGCAGGCGCAGACCGTCGAGCCGGTTGGCGAAGTCTTCCCAGGCGCCGATCTCGCCCCGCGCCAGCCGATCGATCGGCGACACCTCCTCCGGCAGAGGCCAAAGCTCGCGCAGAGTCATCTCACGCCCGTCGCCAAGTTGGAAGCCACCCTCCTCGGCGCTGGCCTCGATGGTGACGATCTCCCCCGTCGCCTCGACCCGCGCCCGGCTACCCGGCGCCAGCTCGAGCGGCGCCAGGGCATCCGAGCCGATCGAAAAGCTCAAGATCTCACCCTCCGGCGAGTAGGGGAAATCCACCCGCACCATGCGGCCACGGAGCTCCACCACCCGGCCGGGGCCGAGATCCGAGTTGTAACGGTGCGCGAGCCGGTCGCCGACGTTCCACATCGCGGCGGGAGTCTAGACCACCTACCTCGCGGGAACGAAATCTCAGTCCGAAAGGTCGCCGCTTGGTCGGCGGCGGTGGCTTCCGCCAGCTCGCCGTCGTTCTTTGCCGGGATTGATGGGCGTTGGTTCAGGCCAGGTCAAACAGCAGGGCCTCCGACGGTGCGTTGGCCACCAGGGTGATCTCACTCTCCTCGCTGACCGCGGCCGCGTCGCCGGCACTGAGCGTCTGACCGTTGACCTCGAGCTCGCCTTCGACGACCTGCACCCAGACGTGCCGCTCCGCATCCAGCCCATGGCGCAGCTCTTGGCCTGGCTCGAGCACCGTGGCGTAGACATCGACGTCCTGGCGGATGGTGAGCACGCCGTTCTCCGATTTGCCGGAAGCGATCAGGGCGAGACGCCCGGCCTTGTCTTGGCGGTCGAAGTGGCGCTCCTGATAGCCCGGCTCGAGGCCGTTCTGCTCGGGGTGGATCCAGATCTGTAGAAAGTGCACAGGTTCTTCGAGTGATGGGTTCATCTCGCTGTGCCGCACGCCCGAGCCGGCGGTCATGGATTGAACGTCGCCGGCACTCAGGACGGAACCGTTCCCCATGCTGTCGCGATGGGCCAGCGAGCCCGACAGGACGATCGAGAGGATCTCCATATCGCGATGGGGGTGCTCAGCGAAGCCGGCGCCCGGCTGCACCCGGTCTTCGTTGAGCACTCGCAGCGCCCGAAAGCCAAGGTTTTCAGGATCGTAGTAGTCGGCGAATGAAAAACTGTGGCGTGACTCCAGCCAACCGTGTTGCGCGTGGCCGCGATCTTCCGATTTCCGTATCTGTAGCATCGTTGCTCCTTTCGGTTTGTATCTCTCTTACCGTCCGATCTGCTAGAGCACTCAGCATGCCAACTCATTGAAGAACTGTAAGCCAATAAAAACAAAGAGCTTAAACAAGGTGCCAGGGGACACCCGACATACGCTATGCTGTTGCATCTTCGTTTCATTGAAACACCAGCCGTTTCATTGAAACGTTTCACGCCCAAAAGGAGAGCGGTGATGGTGCAGGCGCGCGAGATCAACCTGGCAGATCTGCTGAGATTCGAGCCGGAGGAAGGGCTGATCTGGCTCAAGGACTACCGGATGTTGATGCTCTCCGCTTGCGCGCTCGGCGCCCTCAGAAAAGAGCTCATCGCGACTCTCGGTTGGGTTCGAGCTCGCGGCCTGATGAAACGCTTCGGCTATGCGGCAGGGCTCGCCGACGGGTTGGCGCTGGCCAAACGCTTCCCGCAGGCAACGGGTGCTCGGCACATGACCTTCGGCCCGGCGCTCCACGCCTTGGAGGGCTTCGTCAAACTCGTTCGCATACCAGAGCGCAGTGAGGTGGACCTGGACCGGGGCCGATTTCATGTCGAGGGCTACTGGGACAACTCGTTCGAGGCCGAGCAGCATCTCGAGCTCTTGGGTCCGAGCCAAGAGCCTGTTTGCTGGATGCTGATGGGGTACGCGCTCGGGCACTCCTCAGCCGCCGCTGAGCGGGAGACGATCGTCGTCGAGACCGAATGCCGCGCCATGGGGCACGAGCGCTGTCGCTTCGTCGCCGGCCTGGCCGACGAGATGCCCGAGCTCGCGCGGCGCGAGGAGCACGACTACGCTCCGCAACACCTGCCAGAGATGCTGCAAGATCTCTTGAAAACCCTGAAGCGGCAGAAACGGGACCTGAGATCCAAGGAGAAGACGATCGAAGAGCTACGCTCCGAGGTCGAGCGAGCTCGATCGCGAGGTGCCTTCATCGGAGACAGTGAGAGGCTCGCGGCAGCTCTGGACACCGCCCAGTCCGTCTCTCCGTACAAGACAACCGTCCTCCTACTGGGAGAAAGCGGGACTGGTAAAGAGCTTCTCGCGCGATTCATCCACGAGCAATCACCGCAGGCGGGCCAACCTTTCGTCGCCGTCAACTGTAGCGCCCTGCCGGAGAACCTGCAGGAGGCTGAACTATTCGGCCACGCCAAAGGTGCGTTTACCGGGGCGACATCAGCCAGCGCCGGAGTGTTCGAGGCCGCCCACCGGGGAACACTCTTCCTCGACGAGATCGGCGACTTGGCGCTGACCGCTCAGACGAAAATCCTCCGGGCGCTCCAGGAAGGTGAGATCAAACGTGTCGGCGAGACCCGCGCGCGGAAAGCCGACCCGCGAATTATCGCCGCGACCCACCAGGACCTCGCTGCCATGGTCCAGGCCAAGACCTTCCGTGAAGACCTCTACTATCGCTTGAATGTCGTTGCGATCACCCTGCCACCGCTGCGCGATCGAGGCAATGACACACTCCTTCTTGCCGAGCACTTCTTGCGTGCCTATGCCGAGCAGTTCGGCAAGGAGGTTGGAGGCCTGTCGCGCGACGCGAGGTGTGCGATCGCCGAGTACGCCTGGCCGGGCAACGTCCGTGAGCTGGATAATGCAGTGCAGCGCGCCGTCATCCTGGCCGGTGGACGGGAGATCGAGCTCGATGATCTTCCCACACCCGTCGTCACCGGCAGCTCAGTCGCAGCCCCTCAGGCACCCTCGGCCACCGCTCGAGAGACCTCACCACTGCAGGCGGGTCTCCTGCGGATAGGCGACGAAGCCGAACGTATCGAGCGCGCCTTGGAACTGGCGGCCGGCAATCGAGAGCGTGCGGCCCGCCTCCTCGGGATCAGCCGGACAACGCTCTGGCGCAAGATCAAGGCGCTCAGCCCGGATCTATCGCCTCCGGGCTCGCGCTTTGGCCGCCAGTCCTAAGACTAGCGGCCGCGCGAAGGGCTATAACGCTTGGTCGCGTCGAGGAAGCGCCAGCGCCAAGTGCCCTCGAGCTTGCGGGTGACCGCCACCGAGATCAGCTGCGCCAGCCACTCGACCATTTGCAGGGTCTCGCGGCGGAAAGGCTCGCCGTCGCGGCCCCGGTCGAGGTAGACCAGGCCACAGGTCTCGAGCTGCTCGCGGACCCCGACACAGCCGACCTCGATCCGGCCCATCGCCAGCGGCTTCAGACCACTGGCGCTGCCGAGGCCGAGGACTACGGGGTGGGCCAGCGAGTGGCTTTCCCAGCGGATCACGCCACGCTGCCACACTTCGTCGACGATATCGCGACTGGCCAGGAGCTGCGCCAGATCGAGATCTCGCTGCTCCCGACTCCGTGCTTTGCCGAGCAACATCTCGCCCCCGGCCCCGAACAAAGCGATCATTCCCCTCTCGGCGTCGCACAGCTCGACCAAGCCATCCAGAGCGACGCCCAACATCGAACCAAGGTCGCCTTCACCGGCGGGAGGCCGGCTCGGGCCGGCGATCAAAGTTACATCGAGACCGGATCCAGTAGTCTTCACAGCTCCTCCAAAAGACAGATCCATGTTGCACCCGTAGATAGAGACACCTGGCCCCGACTTTGTTTAGCCACCGCCACGTTTGACCAACACGTCTAGCCAACACCTTTAGCCAGTACCTACAGACGGTGGCTCCGAGAAGCGGGCGCCGCTGTGGCATACTCCCACCACCGCTTCGCCAAACCGATGGGACCGGCTGACGCCGCCAGACAGGAGCCGTTTCGTGGACAAGGAGAAGGCAGCCAACCGCGACGAGCCAGCAGGCGCTCGCAACGGCAACGAGCGGCAAGCGGCAGCGGCAGCCCTCAAGGAGCAGGTGCGACAGACCGTCGCGGAGTTTCAGAACGGCGTCGACCGGGAGAAAAACTTCCGATTCCTGTTCGATACCTTCTACGATTCCACCCGTTATTTCATCGGTAAACGAGTTTCTTCGCCCGATGATTGCCTCGACCTAACCCAAGAAACGTTCCTGAGGGTCTATAGAGGACTGGAAGGCTATCGTGGAGATGCGCAATTCGGCACCTGGGTGTTTCGAATCGCCTTCAACACGTACTTGAAGTGGCTTCGTCGGGCGAAAGCCGACGAGCAGAGCACCGACGTCCCGCGCGGGACGGAAGAGCTCGAATCGGCTTGGGACGACGACGAGATCGTCGCTGTCGCGGCGGATGAGACGCCACTCGAGAAGGTCCTCCGGACCGAACGTCGACGGGTGCTTCGTAGCGCCATCGAAGAATTGCCTGAGCAGATGCGCCGTTGTACCGAGCTGCGGATCTACCATGACCTGAGTTATCGCGAGATCGCGGTGGTGATGCGTCGATCCATCGAGACCATCAAAGTGCATTTGTTCCAGGCTCGCAAGAAGCTCAAAGATTCATTCGGCGACGTCGATCTCTGAACTTGAACCTGAGCGGCGAGGGACACGATGAACCAAGACTCTTCACAGATCCACCCGGCTTCGGCTGCCGACCCCGGCGCCGCCCACCCCACGGCCGAGGACTGGATCGCCTACTACGACGGCCGCCTGGCCGACGATGAGCAGACCCGACTGCAAGATCATCTGACGCAATGCCACCGCTGTGTCGAGCTGGTGCTCGATCTCGACCGCTTCGCCGAGCCGTCGCAATCCGAGCCGGCCGAGGTCTCCGAATTTGAGCAAGCCGCTGTCTGGCGGGCCCTCGTGCCGTCACTCGGCATCCCCCACCCAGAACCGGCCACCCGCCATCGGCAGACCTACCTCGCCTTGGCCGCAACCCTGCTCTTCGCTGTCCTCGGCTTCACCACCTGGAGCCAACAGCGATCGGCGATCGGCGCTCTCGAGGCTCGAGTCGCCAACTTGTCCCAGCCGCGCGGCAACGTGGTCATCCGGGATCTGAACCCCCACTCGCGCCAACGCAGCGCGCAAGGTGCTGAAGCCACCACCGAGCTGCCGGCCGACGACCGTCCGATCACCTTGATCCTCAATCTCGAGGAACCGACCGCCCACCCGGCGCATCGCGTGCGAGTGCTGGACGAGCAGGGCTCGACGATCCGTGAGATCTCCGGTCTGGAGCCCTCGGAGTTCGGCAACTTCTACCTCGCTCTGCCACCGGGGGCCCTGCCCGCCGGGCGCTACGAGCTGCAGCTCGTCGGACTCTCCAGCGGCGAGGAAGATCTGCTCGAGGTCTACCCGATCGCGCTCCAATAGCGCTACAATCGCTCTCCTCTAGCTTGGAGAGCTCGCCGTCGAAACCCGCTCGCAGCCCGCTTGGATCGACCCTCGGGAGCACCTCGCCGTCCGGCGATCTCCCTTGCGGGCGAGGCACCGTCGGCCCAGCTCGATCGCGCTCGCCGTTGGCGCCATCGCCCTGTGGCTGACCGCATGCGGTACCCCGCCCGAAGCCCCGGCGGAGCCCAAAGACACCGTGACCGCCGAATCGCGGGGGGCGAATCGCACCACCGTGCCCGAGCTGGCGGCGGACACGTCGCTCGAGGTCGAGCTGGCGGGCGGAGAGATCCACTCCTATCGAATCGCCTTGGCGGCCGACACCTTCGTCCGGGTGGGTGTCGAGCAGCTGGGTATCGATATCGTCGTCAGCCTGTTCGGCCCAGACGACGATCTGCTGATCAAATTCGACAAGCTGACCAGTACCTACGAAGCCGAGCAGGTGCTCTGGGTGACCGATCTCGCCGGCGTATACCGCCTCGAGGTCGCCGCCCTCGAGACCGCCGCGGCCGGGCGCTACGTGCTGCGCCTCGACCCGCCACGGCCGTCGACGGACGCCGATCGCCAAAGCGTCGCGGCCGAAATCCACTACGCCGCAGGCGAGGCACTGCGCGGCCGAGGCAACGTCGAGGCCCGCGACCAGGCCGCGCAGGCCTTGCTCCGCGCCGTCGCCCTGTGGAGTCAGCTCGACAACCCGACGCGCAGCGCCGACGGCTACTTCAGCCTCGGCATCACCTACGGCTTTCGACGCATGGAGCAGGCCACCGCGGCGTTCGAGAGCGCTCTGGCGCTGCTCGAGCGCGCGCCTAATCCGTTCCTGCAAGCCGCCATCCTCCACTGGCTGGGCCACATCCGCTTCCACGCCGGTGATCTGAGCGCCGCGGTGGAGCTCTTCAAACAGGCGCTGATCTGGCGTGGACACGCCCACGATGCGCGCGGCGCCGCCCGAACCCACAACAACCTCGGTCGCACCTATGAGCTACTCGGCGAGCTACCCGAGGCCCTCGACCATTACCGCGAGGCCCTCGCCCGCTGGCGCGAGGACGACGATGCGGTGCGCGAAGCGGTCACCCTGCACAACCTGGGAAAGATCTATCTGTCGATGGGGCTGGCCGGCGAAGCCCTCGACCACCTGCAGCTCGCGCTCGAGATCCGCCGCGGCATCGGCGATACCCGCGGGCAAGCTTCGACCCTGTCGGCCATCGGTCAGACCCACGACCGATTGGGCGCTTCGGTGCAGGCCCTCGCGGCCCACCAGCGGGCCCTCGACCTCAGCCGGGAATTCGACCACAGCAAGAGCGAGGCGGTCGCTCTCGGCGACATTGCGCTGCTGAATCACGCCCTCGGCCGCAGCGCGGAAGCCCTCGACCTGCTGCAGCAGGCGTTGGTGATCTTTCGCCAGCTCAATGACCGCAACAACGAAGCCAACACGCTGCACAGCATCGGTTGGATGCAGGCGGCCCTCGACCGGCCTGAACAGGCGGCCCTTGCCTATCGTCAGGCACTACCCCTTTTCGAAGCGGCGCAGAACCGCCACGGCAAGATCATGACCCTGCGCAGCATGGCGCTGGCCGAGCGCCGGCTGGGCAATTTCGAACCCGCCCGGCGCCACATCGAGACCGCCATCGATGGCATCGAGCAGATCCGCACCAAACCGCGCAGCCATGCGCTGCGCTACTCCTACTTCGCCACCAAGCAGAGTTATTACGAAACCTACATCGATCTGCTGATGGACCTGCACCGCCAACAACCGGGCGCTGGCTTCGACGCCGAGGCGCTAGCGGCGAGCGAGCGGGCGCGGGCGCGCTCTCAGCTCGATGGGCTGACCGAGAGCGGCGCCGATCTCGACCATGGCACCGCCCCCGAGCTGGCCGAGCGCGAGCGCCGGCTAGAGCAGGAGATCGAGTCGCTCGAGCTGCGCCGCCTGCAGTTGCTCGACGAAGGCGGCCAGGAGGCACGGCGAGAGCTGGCGGAGCGGCAGCTACGGGAGCTGTTCATCGAGTACGACCAGGTGCAGGAGGACATCCGCCGTGCCAGCCCCAGGTATGCTGCCCTCACCCAGCCGCACCCCCTGAGCGCGGCAGAGATCCAGCGCCAGGTGGTCGACTCCGAGACCCTGCTCCTCGAGTACGACCTGGGGGTGGAGCGCAGCTACCTCTGGGCCGTGACCTCCGAGGCGATCCACAGCTTCGAGCTGCCACCCGAAGCAGCTATCGAACAAGCCGCCAGGCAGGCCTACAAGCTGCTCAGCTCGAGCCACTTGACCGGCTCTCGAGCCCAGACCCGGCTGACCCTCGAAAGACTCAGCCGGTTGCTTCTCCAGCCGGTCGCTCCGCTGCTCGACGATCAGCGCCTGTTGATCGTCGCCGACGGCGCCCTGCAGTACTTGCCCTTCTTCGCTTTGCCAGCTCCGGGCCAGGCCGCAGAATCCGAGTCGTCCTCAGACCCCTCGCTCTACGACGCGACGCCGGCCCTCGGCGAGCTCCACGAGATCGTCAACATGGCGTCGGCCTCTACTCTGGCCATGTTGCGCAGCCAACTGCGCCGACGGCCGCCGGCGACGGATGCCATCGCCGTCTTCGCCGATCCGGTCTTCGGCTCCGAGGACCCGCGTCTGCGGCAGGAGGAGGACGAGGCGATCGCGGCTTCGGGGCTCCGTGGCGCGCCCAAGCCAGCGGCCCGCCACTACGAGCGCCTGATCTTCTCGCGCCAGGAGGCCGAAGACATCCTCACCCTGGCGCCGGTCGAGCAGCGCTTCGCGGCCATCGGCTTCGATGCCCGGCGCGAGGCGATGATGAGCGGCCGGCTGGGCGATTACCGCATCCTGCATTTCGCCACCCACGGTGAGCTCAATGCCGAGCACCCAGAGCTGTCGCGGCTCGTCTTGTCGCTGGTCGACGCCACCGGGGAGAAACTCAATGGCCATGTTTTCGCCCACGAGATCTACGGTCTCGAGCTGTCGGCCGACCTCGTCGTCCTCAGCGCCTGCGAGACCGCCCTCGGGGTCGAGGTGCGCGGTGAAGGACTTCTCGGCCTGACCCAGGGTTTCATGTACGCCGGAGCCGCCAGCGTGATCGTCAGCTTGTGGAATGTCGACGACCAGGCCACCGCCGAGCTCATGGCGCGCTTCTATCGCCGCCTCCTACAAGAGCGCCAACGACCGGCGGCGGCCCTGCGCGCGGCCCAGGCATCGATTCGCCAAGAGACCCGTTGGCAAGCACCCTACTATTGGGCCGGCTTCGTGCTGCAGGGTGAGTGGCGTTAGCACCATCTTGATTGTTCAAGCTTCTTGCGTTGCGATTAAAACTAGAAAGAATGCCACTCAGCCCTAAACAAAGGCTGTTTCAATAGGCTCTAGAGACTCCAAGAGGGAGGCTGGATCCTTTCCTTGATTCAACCCGCACAGGGAGGAGCGACATGGACACTCTAAACAAACGGTATGCGGCCTTGGTTCTGCGCGTCGACGAAGGCGGCGAGATGGAAGAGAACCAGAGCAGCGGTTCGGCCGGCGAAGACTAGCGCCCCAAGATCTCCGCCGGAGCGGAGATCTTGGCCCATCCCACCGGGCCAGGAGACCGTTGCACTTCGCAACAGCCTCCTGGCGCCCCAGGATCCGCCACCGCGACCTGTGGTGGCGGATCCCTCGATCGCCCTTTACCGTTTATGATCGGTGCCCGCCCGGCCGTCGGGCGCCACGATCATGAACATTCTCGGCCTCTCGGCCTTCTACCACGAATCGTCCTGCTGCCTGCTGCGCCATGGTGAGCTGATCGCGGCCGCCTCGGAAGAGCGCTTCACGCGGGTCAAGCACGATCGCCGTCTGCCGGTCGAGGCCTTCCGTTTCTGTCTCGAGGCCGGTGGCTTGAGGATCACCGACCTCGACGCCGTGGCCTACTACGAGCTGCCTCAGCGCAAGCTGTCGCGGCAGCTGTGGTCGGGCCGCCGGCACGGCCCCGCGGACGACGGCGGCTGGCTCGATCCGCGACGACCCGAGCGCGCTATCCGGGAGCGCCTGGGCTTCGAGGGTCGCATCCTGAGCTTCCCCCACCACCTCTCCCACGCCGCCAGCGCCTACTACTTTTCCGGCTTCCCCGAAGCCGCGGTCCTCACTGTCGATGGGGTCGGCGAATGGGCCACGATGACCTACGGAGCCGGGCGGGGCTCGACCCTCGAGCCCTTCGAAACGGTCGACTTCCCCCACTCCCTCGGCTTGCTCTACTCCACCCTCACCGCCTACCTGGGCTTCCGGGTCAACGATGGGGAATACAAAGTCATGGGCCTGGCACCCTATGGCGAGCCACGCTACCTCGACCAGATCTTTCAGCTCGTCGCCGTCGGCGAGGGCGGCCAGATCCGGCTCAATCTGAAGCACTTCGATTTCATCGACGGCGAGTCGATGTTCACCCCAAGCCTGTGCGACCTCTTCGGCCAGGCACCACGTCGCGCCGGGGCGCCGATCACCCGCTTCCACCAGGACGTCGCGCGCAGCTTGCAGTTGGCGCTGGAGGAGATCCTGCTGGAGAAAGTCACCTACCTGCATTCCGAGACCGGGCTCCGCGACCTGTGCATGGCCGGCGGGGTCGCCCTCAACTGTGTTGCCAACGGCCGCATCCGCCGCGAGGGGCCCTTCGAGCGCCTCTTCGTTCAGCCCGCGGCGGGCGACGCCGGCGGCTGCCTGGGCGCCGCAGCCCTGGCCCATTGCGAGCTCAGCGGCACACGCCCGGCGATGGAAACCCAACGCCACACCGCCTTCGGGCCACGCGCCTCGGCCGACGGCATCGCCGGTCTGCTGGACGCCACCGGCCTGGCGGCCGAGGATTTTCGCCAACGGCGCCGGGACCTGCTGACGGCAACCGCCCAGCGCCTCGCCTCGGGCGACATTGTCGGCTGGTTCCAAGGTGCCATGGAGCACGGCCCACGGGCGCTAGGCAACCGCAGCATTCTGGCCGATCCTCGCCAGCCGGACGCGCGCGATCGGCTCAACCGGGCGATCAAAAAGCGGGAAGATTTCCGCCCCTTCGCGCCGAGCGTGCTCGCAGCTCGAGCCGCCGAGCATTTCGATCTCGATCGCGCGTCCCCCTTCATGCTCGAAACCTGCCAGGTCACATCGCCCCTCGACCTCCCCGCCATCACCCACGTCGACGGCTCGGCCCGCCCGCAAACCGTCGATCCCGCGACCCACCCGCGCTACGCCGCGCTGCTCGAAGCCTTCGACCAGCTGACCGGCTGTCCGGTACTGCTCAACACGTCGTTCAACCTCGCTGGCGAGCCGATCGTCTGCACGCCGATCGATGCCCTCTTCACCGCCACCCTGGCCGGCCTCGACGCCCTGGTCCTGGAGGATTTCCTGATCGATGCCAGCGCCTTGCCGGCGTGTTGGGGGAAGCTCTTCCCGTCGTGGGATCGAGCCGCCGACGATCCCTTCCAGCCGGGCCGGGCCACCCTCAGCGACACCCTCTACACCTTCGTCTGACGCGCGATCCAACGACTCCACGACAGCCGATTCGACGATGGCCGACTCAGACCCCAGACGCTTGGCCTGCGACCAGCTCGCAGAAAGCCTCGCCACCCCGGAAGGCCTGCGGACGGCCCGCTTGCTGCAACTGACTGAAGCCCTGGCCACGCCCGAGCTCCCGTCTCCCGCGGCCCCGCCCGAACCGACGCAGCCAGAGCCTACCGACGACGCCATCGAACCGCGGCCGATCAGTATCTGGCAGCCACGCGAGCGCGAAGGCCGACGGATCTTCGAGCGCCCCGAGCCCCTCCCCCTGGGGGACCACCACGCCGCCCGCCGCCGGATCGATGCCGAGAAGGCGCCCGGTGTGCAGCGCATCTGCTTCTTCGGTGAATCGGTCGCCGCAGGGTACCTCTATGCACCGCGGTGGACTCCGGCCGAGGCGCTGCAAGGCCAGCTGGGCGCAGCGGCTCCGGACACCTCCTTCGAGGTGATCGACCTGGCGCGCACCAACGAGACCCTCGCTCCCCTGGTGGCGACCGTCGAGCGTTCCTTGCAGCTCGACCCGGACGTCCTAGTGCTCTTCGCCGGCAACAACTGGAACCTGCTCGAGGTGCCGCACCTGTCACCCTACGTCCCGTCGATTCGGGGACGGCAGCGACACGCCCTGGCCTGCGGCCGAGAGGGCGGCCCGGCGCGCTTGGCCGAACGCCAGATTCGGCGCAAGGTGCGCAGCGCCATGGCGGCCATCGCCCGACTCACCCATCCCAAGGCCATTCCGGTGGTGCTCGTTATCCCCGAGGTCAACTTGGCCGATTGGCAGGATCGCCAACCTGTCCCCTGGCTCGCTGGCGACGGCAGCCGACGGTGGTACGCGCTCTACGACGAAGCGATCGACCACCTCGCCGCCGAGCGCTTCGACGCCGCGCTCGCGGCCGCCGACACCATGCTGGAGCTCGATGGAGGCCGCTGCGCGACGACCCACCGTCTGCGCTGCGAGGCCCTGGTCGGGCTCGGCCAGCTCGAGGCCGCGCGGCGCGCCGCCGAGGCCGAGGTGGCGAGCAGCAACACTCCAAGTCTGGCCTGCCTGAGTGCTCCCCGGGCGACGCGCACTGCCCAGGACTTGCTGCGGCAAGCCGCGACCCGACACGGCTTCACTACCGTCGACCTGCCTGCGCTCTTCGCCGCCCACACCGGCTCGCCCCTGCCCGGCCGGCGTCTGTTCCTCGACTACTGTCACCTCACAGCCGAAGGGATCGGGATCGCCATGGCGGCCACTGCGGCGGCGATCATCGCCCCGCGAAGGCCGGTACCGACGTCGCCCCGACCCACCGCCGCGCCAGTCGTGCCGCCGGCAGTCGAGGCTCTGGCCCAGCTCGGCGGTGCTCTGCACAGCGCCCACCGGCTTCTCCCTTTGGGCGGCAAGCGGCGCCATCTCCTAGAGGGATGCCGAGCCGCCCTCGCTGCCGACCCCAATATCGCCGACGCCATGGTCGACCTTCTGCACGCTCGCTGCGCCCCGTGCCCAGCGGTCCTGACCTGCGCCCAGGAACGCAACCTCGACTCGCCCCACCGCCTGCTGCTGCAACATGGCTGGCGCTGGGATGGTCTCGACATCGAGATGATCGAGGCCCTCCGCACGGTCCTCGGCGAGGTCGGTCGCGACGTCGCAGAGGTGATCGACCGCCTCCTGGTTCGCCACCACGCCGTGGGCCGCCAGGCCGTCGACCTGACCCGCCCGCCCTACCTCTGGGAGCCGCTGGAGCAGCTCTTCCCCGCCGCGATGGCGCGCGGCGGCATGACCGGGCGCGCCATGTACCGCAGCCTGTGGCCCCAGGTGAGCTTCTGCTTGATCGCCGACGGCGAGCACGCGATCACCCTCGAGCTCACCGCCCGCCTGCCGCAAGTCGCGGGAGCGCACCGCGGGCGAGTCACCGTGCGCCTCAACGAGCAAGACGTCGCATCACTGGCGCTGGACGACACCTGGGCGGTGCACGAGCTCCGCCTCGAAACGCAGCACTTGCGGCGGGCGATCAATCGAATCACCCTCGCCTGGCCGCCTCTTCCAGCATCCGGCGACGCCGCGATGCGAAATGTCATCTCCCGATTGCAGAATGGGCTCGAAGCTGACCTGCACCCCATCTTCGGTGAGATCTTTTCGCTGCGCGCCAGAATTGCCGATTGACTGTAGGCGAAAGCCTACGGTCGACATCGATGCTATCCTCTCTCTCGTTGCCGCTGGCGACCGGCACATCCGCTTCGGGCAGAGAATTCACTCAGTTTCAAGGCACGAAGTGACGCCGGAAGCATTGACTCTGTGATCCGTTCGCCGAACCCCCGGGACGGCTCCCAAAGCCACCTAGCCATGAAACGCCTCCTCGAAACCACGTCTCTGCTGCTCTCCGCGTCGGCTCTTCTCGGAACGTTGGCGGCGGTGCCGCTCGCCGCGGCGGACGACGAGGCCCTACTCGGTACGCCCTGTACCTTGTCGGCGATCGATCTCGTGCCGATCGATAGCGGCACACGCCTCGACCTGACAACCCAGGGCAGCCCAACCTCCCTCGGCACCCGGGTGGAGCCGGAGAACAGCATTGTGCTCGACTTGTCCGGCTGCATTCCGGGGCCACAGCTGACCGGCCGCACCTTCGCCACCGGCCTGATCGGTGCACTCGAGCTCGTCCATCGCTCCGGCCATAGCGGACCGGTCACTGCACTGGTCATCAAGACCCGCCAGGCTTTCGAGTACTCGGTCAGCTCACGCCAAGGCGGTGTGCAGGTTCTTCTGCGCCCCGACGAGCCCCCCCAGACAGCTCATCATCGCGAGACGGATGGCCGCTCCGAGACGGCTAGCCGTCCCAAGACCTCGGCCATCGTAGGTATGAGCGGCGAACGGATCCGAGTCATGGAGCCGCTCCCTCTGCAGCCGCCCCCCGTGCAGCCCACCCCCGTGCAGCCCACTTCTCCGCAGCCTCCGCCTGTTCAGCCACTCTCTCCACAGTCCGTGGCTCAGCAGCCGTCGACGATCGGAGCCACCACCCAGCCAGAGCCAACGCAACAGCCGAGCGGGTCCGAGCCGGCACCGCCTCCCGGTGCCCCATCCGATGTCGCTGCACTCCTCGAGGGCGCTCGCCAGTCGATCGCGCGCGCGCCGCGCTACGACCCGAGCTATCGGGCGATCAACTATCCGGGCGGTGATCCGGGCTGGGAGCGCGGCTCCGGTGTCGATCTCGTCGTCCGCGCGTATCGCAACACCGGCGCCGACTTGCAGCAGCTGATCCACGAAGACATTCTGGGAAACGCCTCCGACTACGGCGTACGCTACCCCGACACCCACATCGACCATCGCCGGGTCCGCAACGTGGCGCTCTTCCTGAGCCGTCACGGCCGCTCCTTGCCGGTCGACCCGGACGCCGACTGGCAGGCCGGCGATGTGGTCGTCTGGGCGCGCGACGACAAGAAGCCGAATCACCTCGGCATCGTCTCCGACCAGCGCGGCGCCAGCGGCCACCGACAGGTCATTCACCACCTGCAAGACCAGGCCCCGAGCGAGGACGACGTCCTCTTCGCCTGGCCGGTGCGCGCCCGCTACCGCTGGCTACCGGCGGCGGCTGAATAACCGGGGGGAGAGGCCCACCCGGGATTGAAATCCCGGGCTACGGACTATTGCCCCGCTGGGGCAGCTGTCCCTACGGGACAGGCGAACGTAGCCTGGATCTCAATCTCAGGCTGTGTCGGCGAGGCGCCCCGCCTACAGGTGGCGCTCCAAGAATTCGAACATCATCGTGTAGAGATGCATGTTGTGGTCTGCCCCACGGATACCGTGGGTCTTGTTGGGGTACAGCATCAGATCGAACTGCTTGCGCGCCTTGATCAACTCGTCCACCATCTTCAGGGTGTTCTGGGGATGGACGTTGTCGTCGTGGGTGCCGTGGATCAGTAGCAGCCGCCCGCTCACGTCGGTGGCGCCGGAGAGGGCCGAAGTCTCCTCGTAGGCTTCCGGGCTATCCTGCAGCGGGTTCATGTAGCGCTCGGTGTAGATCGAATCGTAGAGCCGCCAGTCGGTGACCGGGGCTCCGGCAATGCCGACTTTGTAGAGGTCGGTGTGGCCCATCTGGTAGCAGGTGGTGAACCCGCCGCCGCTCCAACCCCAAATGCCCAAGCGCTTGGAGTCGACGTAGGACAGCGACCGGAAGTACTCCACCGCCACCTCGGCGTCTGCCGCCGCGACCGGCCCGATCGCCTGATCAGCGGCGACGGCGTATTTGTGCCCCGGGATGGACGACGAGCGATCATCGATGTAGCCCACCACATAACCCTGCTGCACGAGGAATTGGTGGAACAGGAAGCGGTTGCCGCGCCGCGTGTCGCGGATGGTGGGCACCCCGGCCATGCCGTAGACATAGATCAGCATGGGGTGCTTCTTGCCGCGCTTCAAGCGTTCCGGCTTCATCAGCAGCACCCGCACCATGGCTCCGTCCGGCGCCTGCAGCTCTTTGATCTCCGGCTGCACCAGACCGTAGTCCGACAGATCCCGATCGCGGAAGATCTCGATGACCTTGCCCGACGCGAGGTCACGCACCGTCGTGCGCCGCACCACGCTGGGATCCAGCGCCGAGTAGCTTTCCACCCAGGCGGTCGCGTCGGCATTCATATTGATCCCGTGGGTGCCCTTCTCGGTCGTCAGGCGCTCCTTGGTCGAGCCGTCGAGACGCACCCGGTAGAGGTCCCGGCCGAGAAGGTTGTCTTCATTCGAGGTGTAGTAGACCCAACCTGCGTCCTCGTCGACGCCACTGATCTCGGTGACGCGAAACTCGCCGTCGGTCAGCTGGCGGATCAGCGTGCCTTTGCGGTCGTAGAGGTAGATGTGGCGCAGACCGGAGCGCAGCGAGGTCCACAGGAAGCGCTCGCCGTCGGCCAGAAAGCTGAGGTCGTCGGTGACGCCGACCCAATGCTCGTCGCGCTCGAAGAGCACCGAGCGCGAGCGGCCGGTCGCCGGGTCGGCGAGCACCAGCTCGAGCTCGTCCTGGCCGCGATTGAGCAGTTGCACCGCCAGGGTGCTCTCATCCGCCCAATCGATCCGCGGAATGTACTCCGCCGCCCGATCGAGCCAGGCCGTTCGACCGCTCTTGAGGTGCACGATCCCGACCCGGACCCGCGGGTTCGGATCCCCCGGCTTGGGGTAGCGCTGCAGATCCACCGTCGCCTGCCAGGCCAGCTGCTCGGTGATCGGGTAGGCCGGTACCGAGCTCTCGTCCATCTCCAGGAAGGCGATGTACTGCCCGTCGGGGGAGAAGTGGAAGCCCGTGTGCACACCGAGCTCTTCCGAATAGACCCAATCGAGATCGCCGTGCAGCAGTAGCTCGTGGCCACCATGGGTGACCTGCCGCGCTTCGCCGCCCGCCGTCGGCACGATCCACAGGTCGTGCTGGTGGACAAAGGCGATCGTCTCGCCATCGGGGGAGAACTTCGGATCCTTCACCCCATGCTTGGACGGCGCGAGAACCTTCGCCTCGCCCTCTTGCAGCGAGTAGAGCGCGATCTGGCCGGTCGTGGTGAAGAGGACCGACTCGCCGTCGGGCGAGAAGTGGTACACCGGCACACCGAAGCGACTGCGGCGGGTGCGTTCGCGTTCGTCGATCCCCGCCTGCCCCGCCGTCGGCGCCCAGCGGCGCACGTCGTCGGCCGGCACCAGGATCTCCTTGGCGCCCGTAGCGACGTCCATCGCCCACAGATTGCGCGTGCCTTTGGTCTTCGACTCGTCCGACGACGATTCGTCTTCAACCGCCTCCTC
>JBCCGX010000032.1:0-22154 GCA_039029035.1 Acidobacteriota bacterium
GCAGGTAGAAACCGGGCTCGTCGGCCAGGCGTTCGAGCACCGCTTCCCGATCTTGTTCCTCGGCCAGCGCCGGTAGCAACGCCGGCAGCAGGTTCTCCGCCGCGCCTAGAGAAAAGACGTCGATGAATTCGGCCATCGGCAGAGGGTTGATGGCGGCGCACGAGCCGCCCATCAGGATCAACGGATCCCAGGGGCCGCGGTCCTTGCGGCGCAGCGGAATCCCGGATCGATCGAGCAGCCGCAGTAGATTGAGATAGTCCTCCTCGAAGGAGACCGAGAAGGCGACGCAGCCGAATTCGTTCAGTGGCCGGCCGGTCTCGACCGATCGCGGCATGCCGTGGCCGTTGGTGAAGAACCGCTCACAAGCCCACTTCGGTGTATCGCAGACCAGCTCGTAGACCCGCAGAAAGCCGAGACTCGACATACCGACCTCGTAGGAGTTGGCATAGGTCAGGGCCAATCGATAGGGCGCATGGGGCGAGAACGGCCGCACTGCACGTTCGCTGGCACGGAAAGCGGCCCAGCCGTCACCGGCCGGGTTTCTGGCGCCCCTCTTCTGCTTCCTTCTTGCCATGGTGGATGTCGCCCGGCGAGTGAAACAAGGGGCGAGAAACGATAGTCTACCGCGCTTCGGCGCATCGCCGCTGCAACTTCCGCAGAAGGAGACCCTTTGGACAAGACCAAGAGCTGTCGAGTCTTCGCCCCAGGCAGCGTCTCGAACGTTGCCTGTGGCTTTGATGTACTCGGCTTCGCGATCGAAGAGCCCGGCGATGAAGTCGTCGTGAGTGAGCGCCAGGCGCCAGGGGTCGAGCTGCGCGAAGTGATCGGAGATGACGGTCGTCTGCCCCGCGATGCCGAACGCAACACCGCCAGTGTGGCAGTCCGCACTCTGCTCGAAGCCGCCGGTAGTACGCGCGGCGTCGCCTTGAGCCTGTACAAGAAGATGCCGTTGTCGAGTGGCCTGGGATCGAGTGCCGCGAGTGGTGTTGCGGCGGTCTATGGAACGAACCAGCTGCTGGGTCTGGGCGCCTCCCGCGAGGAGCTGCTGCGCTGCGCCATGGTGGCCGAGCAAGTCGCCTGCGGTAGTGCCCATGCCGACAACGCCGCGCCATCGCTGTTCGGCGGCTGGGTACTGATCCGCTCGTCCGATCCGCCGGACGTCGTCGAGCTACCGGTACCAGAGGGCTTGAGCTGTGCCGTCGTGCGGCCCCACATCGAGGTCGAAACCCGGGCTTCCCGCGGTTTGCTGGGCGACACCGTGCCCTTGCGCGCCGCGGTCAGCCAGTGGGGCAATCTTGGGGCGTTGGTCGCGGGGCTCTATAGCGGCGACTTGGAGCTGATCGCCCGCTCCTTGGTCGATGCGATCGCCGAGCCCAAGCGCGCCGTGCTGGTGCCGGGCTTCCGTGAGGCGCAAACGGCGGCTCGTGACCATGGCGCCCTAGGCTGTAGCCTCTCCGGGTCGGGTCCCTCGGTCTTCGCCCTCTGCGCCTCCCGTGGCGACGCGGAAAAGGTCACAGCTGCGATGGCTCAGGCGTTCGAAAGGCGAGGCCTGACCTCAGACCGGCATGTCTCCAGGGTCGGTGCCGAAGGCGCCCGTCTGTTGTGACGTCAGCTGCTATGAAGTCTGCCAAGCGCCCGGCGCGATGACGTCCAGCCAGCGGTCGCTGTCGACAAGACCTTGGTCGGTGATCCAGCGGTCTGTCTCACGCAAGAAGGACTTGCCGTCGCTGCCGGCCAGCTGGCCCCGTCGCCGGCGACAGACCATCGCGTGAAGCTCCATGTCGGCCGCTTCGAAGCCAGCGGCAGCGGCGACCAGAAGCTCCTGGGCACCCGGCACGTCACCTCTGGTCGCCGCGATGCCGGCGCGCGCCAGTTGGGCGAGAGGCTCCGCCCAGAAGAGCTTCTCTCTCTCGATCCGGCGCAGATCGTTTGTCGCCTGTTCCAGGAGAGGCTGGCCGGCGGGCGAATCGAAGCCGTGGGTCACGGCGGCCGCCAGGGCGGTGCGACACCGCAGCGCCCACGCCTCGGTCCGGGTCAGCTGGATGCGCTGCAACATGGATCCGCGAAACGCTGGCCAGGTCCGTTCCAGATAGCGCCACGCCTCAGCGGCGTCGCCGCGGTAGAGGGCGATTTCGACAATGCCGGTCAAGTGCCAGTAGTGCTGCAAGTGGAAACCACTCTGTGACCAGAGTTCGATCGCCTGCTCGACCTCGCGCTGGGCCTCCTGCGGACGATCCGCCACGAGAAGCGCCACCCATACCACCCGGGAGCGCAGGTTGACCTCAGCGTAGAGATCGCCTTTTTCGCGCACGTCCTTGAGGAACTGCGGCAGCCGTTCGCGGATCTCTGCAAAGTCGCCGATGAAGAGCAGCGATCGGAGCTGAAACGACATCGCCGTATCGAGCTCCCAGGTGACGCCGGTGCAGCTCTCTCGCAGCACTCTTTCGCCGCGATCGAGCAACTCACAAGCTTTTCTCCAACGCCCTTCGAGATAGGCGGCCATGCCGGCCGTGACGTTGGCCAGACCGATGGCGTGAGGGTGATTGACGCGCTCGGCCAGCGCCATCGACGCCTCGACCAGGCGAGCCGTTTGGCGCTGGCTCTTGGCCCCGCCGGCTCCCGAGTAGGCGGCTTCGATCGCCAACGCCCGCGCGACACGGTAGGGCTCACCGGCGTCGAGAGCCAGGTGTAGGTGTCGCTTGGCGAAAACCATGCCGCGGATCGTGTCGACGGTTCCGAGGCCGATCGAGACCGACCAGCAGGTGTCGATGCGGATCAATGCATCGGGAGCGATCTGGGTCGAGTCACGATCGGTGAAGCGCTGGCCTCTCAGCTTGAGCAAAAGGACGCGCCAAACGAGGTCCAGGAGAGCGCGCTTGGGACTCTCGGGCAGCACCATGCCGACCGTTTCGAGGACTGTTCGGATGGTCTCGAGGCCCTGGTCGATGTGCCCGCTGATCAACTGTTGCTCCGCCGCTCGCCGTCTGAGCTCCAGGGCCTCGGCGGCCTTGGCGCCTTCGGCAGCGGTCAGATAGGCCTTGGCTGCCTCGGCACCTCGACCGGCGTTGGTCAATGTGTCGGCCAGCCGGATCCACAGTTGTCGTTGCTCTTCGGTGGTGTAGACCTCCAAGTCGAGAGCGATGCGATACAGGCTGGCAGCGCGATCGAAAGCCAGCGCTTCACTCGCCTGGTTTGCCGCGATCGAGGCGAACTCAGCCGCACGGGGCCGATCGCCGGCTTCCATGAAGTGGATCGCCAGTGTTTCGGGATCCGCCCGGCCCGAGCCTTCCAGGGCATGTGCCAGGCGGCGATGGAGGCGAGCCAGAGCCGAAGTATCCAGACCTTTGAGGACGGCTCCGCGCACTCGGTCGTGGTAGGTCTCGATTTGCTCGGTCTTGCGGGCACCGAGAATGCGGCTCAGGCTGGCGCCGCGCAGGATAGTGATCGCGGCCTGCGTTTCCTTGCCCAGCTCGGCCGCCTGCCGGGCGGCTTCCAGGTCGACCGGCTTACCCGCAACCGCCACTACCTCGAGCAACCTGCGCGCCTCGGGGGGCAGCCGTTCGAGCCGGGCGTGGATCAACTTCTCCAAGCTCATGTGACTCGCCAAGGCGCGCTCGACCTCGGTCGAGACCTTGCGGTTGCCGACCCGATCAAAGCCTGCCAAAGCCTTGGAATAACGCACCAGCTCGTCGATGAAGAACGGACTGCCGCCGGATTCGCGGGAGATGGTCTCGGCCAGGGTCTGGGCCATGGTCGAGGATTCCCCCAGCATGCCCAAGGCTAGCTCTTCGGCTTCTTCGTCGGAGAGCTCTGTGAGCTCGAGCTCGCGGCGCTCGGTCGTGGGGCCGCTGAGATCGGCCGCCATCAGGCTGCTGAGCAGCGGGCTGCTGTCTTGCTCCTCACTGCGATAACAGCCCACCAGCAGGAGGTTGGGAGGGTCGGGCGGCCGCAGAATCTCGGCCAAGAGAGCCGCACTATCGAGATCGCCCCAGTGCAGATCGTCGATGAAGAGCAGCAAGGGGTGGCTCTCGGCCAGACGTGCAAGGAGCTCACGTAGTGCGGCGAAAGCGCGGCGGCGCTGCTCGCGGGAATCGGGGATCTCGAGCACCTGTCGTTCCGCCCCGGCGATCGCTTGCACTCGCCGCAGCACGGGAAACAGCCGAGCCAAGGCCAAGACGCTCGACGGCAGCAGGGCCTCCACCTCGTCGTCGCTCAGATGCCTGAGGTAGCGACTCAGGGCGTCGATCAGGGAGTCGAGAGCTTTGTAGGGCACGGACTCGCGTTCGTAGCAGCGGCCGGTCAAGAGCACCGCGTCGCTGAAGTCTGCCCGTGCCTGCTGGAGGAAGCGGCGCACCAAGGCGGATTTGCCGACGCCGGAGCTGCCGTGGATCAGGATCAGGATCGTCCGGTCTTCGCGGGTTCTGCGGAAAGCCTCGTCGAGCACTGCGAGATCGGCTGCTCGGCCGACGAACTGGGCATCGAGTGAACTCGACGAGCTGTGGGTCAGGCGCGTGATCGGCCGGCTCGGGCCACCCAGCTTGCGCAGCACGCGGTCACCGGAAGGACGCTTCTCGGGGGACCGGGTGAGAAGCCGCATGCAGAGTGCCGAGAGATCCTCCGGCAATTCCTGCACCAGCTCACGAGGGGGTGGCGGATCCGAATTCTGCTTGTCGGTGAGAATCTTGAGAAAGCCGCCAGAGAAAGGCAATCGGCCGGTCAACGCCTCGTAGAGCAGCACGCCGACGCAGTACCAATCGCTCGCTTCACTCATGCTGCGACCGGCGGCCTGTTCTGGCGACATATAAGCCGGTGTGCCGGCGACACCCCCGTCCAGGGTCTCGTACATCGAGGTCGGAAACACTTCTCTCACCAAGCCGAAATCGAGCAGAACTGCGCGCCCCCCTGGCGTTACCCGGATGTTCGAAGGCTTGATGTCGCAGTGCAGCTTGCCCGCTCGGTGCAGCGCGCAGAGTCCTTCGGCGAGCTGCCTGAGTGTGTTGCGCAGGCGGTTGATGTCTGGTGGCGGCGAGAGGTCGGGCAACGAGTAGAAGCGCCCCGTGTCGTAGCGATTCTGGGCCGGCGCTGCCCGGGCATAGTCGATAAAGTCGAGGCCTTCCACCAGCTCCATGGTGAAGAACCAGCGGTCACCTTCGGACAGTAGCTCGTAGAGCTGCACCAAGTTGGGATGATTGACGTCCGCTAGGGCACGGAATTCCTTCTTGAAGCGAAAGATCGCACCCGGGTCGGACTTGAACAAGGTCTTGAGGGCGACCGTGCTTTCCAGCTTGTGGTCGTAGACCTTGTACACCTCTCCCGAGGTGCCAGAGCCGAGCCGGCCCCGAACCTCGAATCGGTCCGTACCGGTGAATTCGTTGGGACCCATTGTCAGAGGCGTCTTGTCAGAGGCGTCGAATCGTCGAGCGAGCCGCTGCCGCCATATAATCCAGCGCTAAGTCGCAGTTTTGGAATCGCTTAGTCGTAGCACGCCACCCGGCAAAAGTCCACCCTGAGCCGATCTCGAGCCCATCCGTGAACCGTCCTTTTCCCGATCCTCCGTCGACCCTACCGGAGGCGATCGAACGCGCTGCCAAGCACTTCCCCGAGCGCGGTATCTCCATCTTCGACAGCCGTGGCCGCAGCCACGAGCGCCGCACCTACAAGGAAGTCCTAGCTGCGGCGCGACAGTCGGCCGGCCGATGGATCGCTCTCGGTGTGCACCCGGGAGATCGGATATTGGTCTCGGTGCCGACCTCCTGGGCTTGGCTGGAGGCCTGGCTTGGAGCCCTGTTCTGTGGCGCGCTGCCCGTGGCGGTCGCCCCTGGCGCGGCGATGGGGGCTTCGGCGGCGCAGATCCGCAAAGTCGAAGCCCTAGTCGAGCGCCTGAAGCCGCGGCACGCGGTGGTCACCGACGGCTTTCGTCGTGCCTCGGTGAACGCTGCCCCGAGAACCCAGGCGGTGGCGCTGACCTCAGAGGAGCTCGCCACTCAGGCGCCGGACTCGTTCGTCGCACCGCCGTCGTCGCCCGAGGCGATCGCTTTCCTGCAATTCACCAGCGGCTCGACGGGCTTGCCCCGCGCGGTGGCGATCCCTCACCGAGCAGCGATACACAACGTCATCGGCTCGGATGAGGCGATCGGCGCCCCGCATGGTGCGCCGGCCCACCAGTGGGCCGACACCATGGTCTCCTGGTTGCCGCTGCACCATGACATGGGCTTG
The DNA here is from genome assembly GCA_039029035.1 of Acidobacteriota bacterium. GTDB lineage: Bacteria > Acidobacteriota > Thermoanaerobaculia > Multivoradales > J023 > JAAELT01. The sequence continues at coordinate 6,217 of JBCCGX010000032.1, forward strand.
GTGGGCTCGCTCTTTCAATCGATCTACGGCGGCCTCGATCTCTGGTTGCTGCCGCCGGGTGCCTTCCTGGCGCGGCCGGGCAAGTGGCTCGAGCATCTGGGTCAGCATGGCGTCGCCTTCGCCCCATCGCCGAACTTCGGCTACCAGCTGTGTGTGGAGCGCCTGACACCGGCGGCCCGCGATGGGCTCGATCTGTCGTCTTGGCGCGATGCGATGACCGGGGCGGAGATGGTACGCCCTGAGACAGTCGAAGCGTTTTGTGACGCCTTTGTGCCCTACGGGTTCGACCCGCAAGCGTTTCGACCGTGCTATGGCATGGCGGAAGGAACTCTGGCGGTGACGTTCGATCTTAAAGGCCAAGGGGTACGGACCCGACCGCTGCCAGCAGGTGCTGATCCGGCAGCCACCGGTAGTGGGTTGAACGAGGTGGTCTGCGTCGGCGAGCCGATCCGAGCGACCGAAGTCCGCATCGTGGCGCCGAACGGTGAGCCTCTGCTGGAAGGCGAAGTCGGAGAGATCCGCGTCCGCGGGCCGAGTGTCTTTGTCGGTTACTACAACGATGATCAGGCGACGGCCGAGAGCTTGCAGGACGGTTGGCTCGCGACCGGAGATCTCGGCTTCTTGTACGCCGGGGAGCTCTACATCACCGGCCGCTTGAAAGACATTCTCATTGTCCGTGGCACCAACCTCATGCCGCACGAGATCGAATGGCTCGCAGAGAGCGTCACCGGCGGCGGCGGCGCTTTGCGCACCGGTGCCTTTTCGGTGGCGTGCGGCGCGGCGGGTGAGGAGCCGGTGGTTGTGGTCGAGGTCAACGACCGTGATCCCGAGAAGCTGGCGCGACTCGAGCAAGCGATCCGCAGTAAGATCGGCCGGACTCTGGCGCTGCCGGTGGCCGACCTGGTGTTTGTCAGGCGCGGCAAGATTCCCAAGACCACCAGCGGCAAGGTGCAGCGCCGGGCGCTGCGTGAGCAATACCTACAAGGCGAGATCGAGCGTCTCGCCACCACCGATATCAGCTAGCCAGATCACTCGACGGCCGGGATGGCCGCCTGGAGAATCCAGCCCATGAACCAGCAGAAAGCTCTCGAAATCGTCGCCAAGATCAGCGGTCGCAACGCGGCCGACTTGCAGCCCCAACACGAGCTCGTTGCCGATCTCGGTATCGACTCGCCAAAGGCTCTGCAATTGCTCCTCGATCTCGAAGACACGCTGAATATCGAGATCAGCGACGAAGAGGCCGCCAAGATGGATACTGTCGGTGACGTGCTCAAGTTCCTGGAGAGCCCAGCCTAAACTCCGACCGATGCATTGAGGAGCACTTTAGGGTGGGTCTCGACAAGGACACCTGGTATGGCTCTCTTCTGATCGGCATCGCGGCGCGCTTGTCGCGCTGGATCATGCTGATGGCGGGTCGAACCTGGAAGACCGAGATCGTCTCTGGAAGAGAGCATCTCGAGGCTCTGGTCGAGGCTTCGCGCCCGGTGATCCTCAGTCTGTGGCACAACCGCTCCATCGCCGCGTCCTTTTTCTTCTATACCCGCTTGGTCCAGCGGGGCCAGCGGGTCACTCTCCTGGCCAGTCATTCGCGCGATGGTGAGCTGGCGACGCGGATCTGCCAGCGCTGGGGGCTCGATATCGTGCGCGGCTCGGCGACCCGCGGTGGGCGGCAGGCCTTGCGGGCGCTGCACCGGGCGATCACCCGCAACAACTCGTCGCCGGTGATGATTCCCGACGGCCCCCAGGGGCCGCTATACCACTTCAAGGTGGGCGTCGCTGTGCTGGCCCAGACGTCGGGCGCACCGATCGTGCCGTTCGGTGTCGCCGCCCGCCGGTGCCGCACCCTCGGCTCATGGGATCGGTTGATCGTGCCCTGGCCATTCACCCGAATCGCAGTCGCCGTGGGCGAGCCGCAGCATGTGTCACGCGATCTTTCCGGCGAGGCTTTGGAGGCGGAACGCCTGCGCCTCGAGGAGGTGTTGAATGCCCTCACCCGGCAGGCTGAAGAAGCCGTGGCCCGTCGGCGGTAGGCACAAACGGGAGACTGCCGCCAACGGGAGACGTGCAAGATTCCAACAAATCCGATGGCCGAATAGACTGCCGGTCGATGGTCGAATCGTTACTGCAACGTTGTCTCCTTCTCGATCTCGAAGTCAGCCCGGATCATCGAATCCTCGAGATCGGCGCGCTGCGACCGAGTGAAGGCGCAGCAGGCGTCTTTCGGCGCCGTGGACGCTTCGAGTTGAACCAAGTGCTGGCAGAGCTCGACCGGTTCGCCGCCGAAGTCGATTTCGTCCTCGGGCACAACCTGCTGGAGCACGACTTGATGGTTCTCCACGCGGCAGAGCCGCGTCTCGGCTTGCTCGCAAAACCGGCGATCGACACGCTGTACCTCTCGCCCCTCGCCTTCCCGAAGAATCCGTACCACCGCCTGGTCAAGGACTACAAGCTCGTTCGCCAGTCGTTGAACGATCCTGTGGCCGACGCCCGGCTCGCCGGGGGGATCTTCCGCGAGCAATGGCAGAGCTTCAGCCGGATGCCGAGGGAGCGCTTGGCGTTCTATGCCTACTGCCTTGGAGCAATCGATCGACCCGAGGCGGTAGTAAAGTCCGGCGAGGGGTTGGCGACCGCTTTGTGTCAGCTGGCTGAGCGGCCGCCGATGGAGCGTGCCCGTGCCTTGAGCTACGTGGCCACCCGCTGTGCTGGCAAACTCTGCCGGGTCGAACTGCGCCGGCTGGCCGAAGGTGATCTGACAGAAGGCGCCAACCGTCTGGCCCTGGCCTATGTGGTGGCTTGGTTGGAGGTTGCTGGCAGCGATTCGGTGCTGCCGTCCTGGGTGCGCCATCGGCACCCGCAGACTGTGCAGCTGCTGAACGCCTTACGCGAGACCCCTTGCGACGATCCGGATTGCCTCTACTGTGCCGAGACCCACGATCCTCGAGGGCAGCTCCACAGCCTGTTCGGCTTCGAGCGCTTTCGCCCCGAGCCCCGCGACGCACACGGCAAGAGCTTGCAACAAGCGGTGACCACTCGCGGGCTCGCCGGCCAACCGTTGCTGGCCATTCTCGCCACGGGCGCCGGCAAATCGATTTGCTACCAGCTGCCAGCGCTGGTGCGTTACCGGCGTCGTGGCCTGCTGACCGTGGTCGTCTCGCCGCTCCAGGCATTGATGAAGGATCAGGTCGATCAGCTCAATCGAGCCACGGGCTTGGACCAGGCGGCGGCTCTCTATGGCTTGTTGACCCCGCCCGAGCGCGGCAAAGTGCTCGAGCGGGTCCGCCTCGGCGAGGTGGCGATTCTCTACATCGCGCCAGAGCAGCTGCGTAATCGTTCGTTTCGTCGGGTCGTCGAGCAGCGCGAGATCGCCTGCTGGGTGTTCGACGAGGCACACTGTCTTTCGAAGTGGGGCCATGACTTTCGTCCCGACTACCTCTATGCCGCGCGCTTCATCAACGAGCTGGCGGCGCGTCAGGGCTTGCCGATTCCACCGGTGGCCTGCTTTACCGCGACGGCCAAGATCGAGGTTCGCAAGGAGGTCGTCGATCATTTCGAAGCGCAGCTCGATCAACAGCTCGAGGTCTACGAGAGCGCCGTCGACCGCAACGAGCTGCGCTTCCGAGTCGAGGCTGTCGGCCCGGCCGAGAAGCTACAGCGCATCCGGCAGTTGTTGGCGGATCACAGTGCCGAGGATCACAGTGCCGACGGTCATCTTGACGACGCCGGCAGCGCTGTCATCTACTTCGCCAGCCGCCGCGCTAGCGTCGAAGCGGCGACCTTCCTGGCGCGCAGCGGCATCGAGGCGGCGGCCTTCCACGGTGGCCTGAAGACACCCCAGAAGCGCGAAGTGCTCGAAGCTTTCGTCGCCGGTGACAAGCGCGTCGTCTGCGCCACCAACGCTTTCGGTATGGGGATCGACAAGAGCGACGTCCGGCTGGTCGTGCACGCCGATATACCCGGCTCTCTGGAGAGCTACTTGCAGGAAGCCGGCCGCGCGGGTCGTGATCGCCAGCCATCGGACTGCGTGCTGCTGTTCGACCCGGGCGACATCGAGAAGCAATTCCGGCTTGCCGCATCGTCGCAGCTCACGCAGCGCGACATCGCGCAGATCCTGCGCGGCCTGCGCCGCGCCCGACGCCGTGACGAAAACACCGTCGTGGTCACCGGCAGTGATCTGCTGCGTGACGAGACCGTGGCGACCGACTTCGAGCACGACTGGCAAGCGGAGACCAAGGTCCGCACCGCGGTCGCCTGGCTCGAGCGCGCCGGTCTCGTGCAGCGCGACGCGAACGAGACGCGGGTCTTCCAAGGCAAGTTGAAGGTCGCCAGCCTGAAGGAGGCCCGCCAGCGGCTCGATCGCCTGGCGCCGACACTGCGCCTACCAGCGAGCGAGCAACGGCGCTGGCTGGCGATCCTCGCGGCGCTGCTCCGCGCCGATCCGGATGACGGCCTGTCGGCGGACGAGTTGGCGCAGCTGCCCGAAGTCGACTGGGGCGAGGCCCTGCCGGATGCGACCGAGACGCCGGGTCAGAAGGTCATCCGGACGTTGAACAGCTTGGCGGAGACCGGCTTCCTGAGTGCGGGCCTGCAGTTGACGGCCCACCTCAAACCTCGCGGCCGGGGCAATGCCACCACGGTCTACGAGAAGCTCTGTACCCTCGAGCGTGCCATGGTCGAGCGCCTCGCCGAAGAGGATCCGGAAGCCGAGGCCGGTGAGTGGGTCGACCTGTCTCTGCGATTACTCAATCAACGCCTCGTCGATGCCGGCCACCCTTCGACGCCGCCGGTCCTCGGCCAGCTGTTGCGCAGTCTGGCACAAGACGGCAAGGGACTCGCGGCCAGCCACGGCAGCCTGGATCTGAAGTTGCGCTCGCGCCATCGCTACCGGGTTCGCTTACGGCGTTCTTGGGCGACGCTGCGAGAGCTCGCGGCGCGCCGCCGAGCGGTGGGACGGGTGCTCCTCGCGGCTCTGCTGGCGAAGGTCCCGGGGACGACAACCGGCAAGACGCTGGTGCAGTTCTCCACCGACGAGCTCACCGACGCGATCCGTCGAGACCTGGCGCTGCAAGGGCAGATCCGGGATCCTCTGGCGGCGGCCGAACGGGCTCTCCTCTTCCTCCACGAGCAGAAGGTCATTCTGCTGCAGAACGGGTTGGCGGTCTTTCGTCAGGCCATGACCATCCGCGTTCGTCCCGAAGCCAAGGGTCGACGCTACAGCCAGGGTGATTTCAAGCCGCTGGCGCAGCACTACGACGAACGTGTCTTCCAAACCCACGTCATGACCCACTACGCCGGGCTCGGTTTGGAGAAGATCAGAGCGGCCTTGGCTCTGGTCAAAGACTACTTCGCCCTCGGTAAAGTCGACTTTGTTGGCCGATACTTCCCAGGGCAAGACGAGACATTGGCCCGTGCGACCAGCCAGGCTTCTTTTCGCGAGATCGTCGATGTTCTGGCCAATCCCGAGCAGATGGCGCTGGTGGCGTCGCCGCCGGAGAAGAATCTGCTGGTGCTCGCCGGGCCGGGATCCGGCAAGACAAAGGTCGTCGTCCATCGCTGCGCTTATCTGTTGCGAGTCGAGCGCGTTGCGCCCCGTGCCATCCTGGTGCTGTGCTTCAACCGCAACGCCGCTTTGGAGCTACGCCGCCGGCTGCGCTCTCTGGTGGGTGACGACGCGCGCGGTGTCATGGTCTCGACCTACCACGGCTTGGCAATGCGACTCACCGGCACGTCGTTCGCTGCTCGCTCCGAAGAGGCGGCCTCGGCGCGACGGACCCGCGGCGGCCCCGATTTTGACCAGTTGATCCCGGCCGCAGTGCGACTTCTGACGGTCGACGAAGACATCAGTGGTCTGGAGGCGGAGGAGTTACGCGATCAGATCCTTGCCGGATACAGTCACATCCTGGTCGACGAATACCAAGACATCAACCAGGACCAATACGACCTCGTTTCGGCCATCGCCGGCCGCACCGAGGCCGACCGCGACCGGCGGCTGTCGATCTTCGCGGTCGGTGACGACGACCAGACGATCTATGGCTGGAGCGGCGCTCGGGTCGAGTTTATCCGTCGTTTCCAGGAAGACTATCGGGCCGAGATCCATCAACTGATCGATAGTTATCGATCGACGGCCCACATCCTCGCCGCCGCCAGCGCTGTGATCGGCGGCGTCCGAGAGCGTCTCAAGAAGCAAGCAATCCGGCCGGATCGAGCGCGCCAGGGCGACCTGCCTGGCGGCCGCTGGGCGGCCCTGGATCCAGCGGCCGCTGGCAGGGTTCAGCGCCTACAGGTTCACGGCGCGGCGGCACAGGCGGCTGTCTTGTGCGAACGGCTGTTCCACATGAAACATCTCGATCCTCGGCTCGATTGGAACGCGTGCGCCGTGTTGGCACGTCGCCATGCGGACCTCGAGCCGATTCGATCGGTGCTGGAATCTCGGGGCATCCCGGTCGCCTGGACCGTCGAGCGCAATCGACTGCCGCCCCTCCATCGCATCCGTGAGATCGCCCGGCTGATCGACTCGTTGAAAGATCACCGCCGGGAGATTCGCCGGGCTTCGTGGCTCATCGAGCGATGGATCGAGACCGGGGCCAACCCTTGGTGGGCCCTCGCTCGCGAGATTCTTGGCGAGTGGCGCGAAGAGACTCAAGACGCCGAGCTGCCGGTCGACAGCGCAGTGGAGTACCTCTACGAGGCGTTGGCCGAGCGGTCGAGGGAAACGACCCTCGGAAGCGGTGTCCGCCTGGCCACGGTGCACGCTGCCAAGGGCTTGGAGTTCCCGGTGGTCTTTATGCCGGATGGCGGCTGGGGCTCAGCCAGAACTGGGCCGGCGAGTGCTAGCCGAGTGGATCCGGACGAAGAGCGGCGACTGTACTACGTCGGCATGACCCGAGCGCGTGAGATGCTCGTTCTCTTCGAGCGTTCGGACGCCCAGAACCCGTTCCTTCGTCGCCTGGCAGGAGAGTTCGTCGAGATCTCTCGGCCGCTGGTCGAGTCGTACCCCAGGGCGATCGCTCACCGGAGCTACCGGCTGCTCGGCTTGCCGGATCTCTACTTGAGCTTCGCTGGCGGTTTCCCGGCATCGGCGAGTATCCACCGGCGTTTGGCGGCTCTCGCGCCCGGCGCAGCCCTGGAGCTGCGCCAGGTCGGCAATGCTGTCCACCTCTGTTTGCCAGGCCAGAGTGTCGTTGCCGCACTGTCTACCGAAGCTGCCGCAGCCTGGCGAGAGCGCCTGGACCAAGTCGAAGAGATCAGGGTCCTGGCCCTGGTCGAACGTCGAGCCGAAGACAACGAGCCGGCCTATCGTGACCGCTTGCGCTGCGATCGGTGGGAGGTGCCGATCGTCGAAGTCGTTCTCGGCGGGGCTGTCTGATCTTGGAAATCCTGCATCGCCAGCGAGGGATGCAGAAATCCAACGCATTGAAATCACAGCGTCCAGGTTTTTGAGTCCTGGCGCCGAGCTTGACGCCCGGGAGAGCTTTCTTGTCTACTGTTGGTTGGTGAGGCTCCGCCGCCGGCCAGGTATCGACAAAGGAGATTCCGGTGATGACCCCGACAAAGAGTGTTTCGAGATGGCTGGTGGCCCCCACGGTCCTCCTTGGAATGGCCTTGCTGGCAATGAGTCTCACGGTGCCGTCCGAGACGGTCGCCCAGGAAGCCGAGCCGGAAGAAGGCGCGGTCGGCAAGCTTTTCGTCGACCGAGTCGACGTCAATGTGATCAACGTCGAAGTCTTCGTGACCGACAAGAAGGGCAATCGCATCAAGGGCCTCGACAAGGACGATTTCGAGCTCTTCGAAGACGGTAAACCGATCAAGATCACCAACTTCTATGCCGTCGAAGAAGGTAAACCGGTGGAAGAGGTCGCGAGCCCACCGGCGCCGGCCCCGAAAGTCGAGCGCGAGCCGCTGCTCGAGCTGCGGCGTGTCGAGCAGCAGGATCCTCGGCCGCAAGAGCAACAGCTGCATCTGGTGGTCTACTTTGACAACCTCTTTTTGAAGCCGTTCAGCCGCAACAAGGTGATCCGGCAGACTCGCCAGTTTCTGCGCGAGACGGTGACACCCGGGGATCGAGTCCAGCTGGTGACCTTCGATCGCTCGCTGCATGTGCGCCATCGCTTCACGACCGACGTGCGGGCGATCTCGGACGCCCTGTTCGAGCTCGAAGAGCTCTCCGGCTTCGCGGTACAAAAGGACGCCGATCGCAAAGACGTGCTGCTGCGCTTCGACGCCGCCGACACGGCGATCGAAGCCGAAAACATCATCGACTTCTATGCCAAGGCGCTGCATTTCGACGTCCAACTGACCATCCGCAACCTCAAGGAGATGGTCAATTCCCTCGCCGGGCTGCCCGGCCGCAAGGCGATTCTCCACGTTTCCGACGGCATCCCCATGACCGCAGCGGAAGATCTTTACTTCATGATCGACAATCGCTTCGGCGACGCCGCCTCCGGTGCCTCCCTCAGGTCGAGATACTACGATGTTCGCCGCCTGGTCAACGAGCTGACCGCCGCCGCCAACGCCAACCGTGTCACGTTTTATACCCTCGAAGCTGCCGGTCTGCGGTCCCACACCTCGCTGTCGGCCGAGTACAGCGGCGGCGTCGACAGCAGCAAGACGGTCTCGGGCTCCCGGGCCGAAGCGGATTTCATCCGCATCGCCGGCCAGCAAGAGACGTTGATGATGATGGCGCACGACACCGGCGGCAAGGCGGTGATCAGCACCAACAACATAGGCCTCGCCTTCAATCAGATGGGCGACGACTTCCGCAACTACTACTCGCTGGGTTATTCACCCGCCCATAGCGGCGACGGCCGCTACCACGACATCGAGGTTCGGGTGAAGCGCAAGGGCCTCAAGGTTCGGCACCGCAAGGGCTATCGCGACAAGACGCCGGAGACCCACCTCTCCGAGGGCACTCTGGCCGCTCTGCTCTACGGTTATGAGACCAACCCGATGGAAGTGGAGCTGCGCTTCAACTCGGTGCGGCGTAACGAGAACAATCAGTTCCTCCTACCGATCGAGGTCCGCGTGCCGCTGGGCAAGGCGGCGCTCATTCCCCAGACGGAGGCCTACCAGGGACGGCTACGCTTCTCGGTGGCGGTGATCGACGAGGACGGACGGATGTCTCCGGTCGAGCAAACGCCCGTGCCGCTGGTGATCCCCGGGGCCGAGATCGAGAACGCTCGTGGCCAGTATTACGTCTACACGGCCGAGCTCCTGATGCGCCGCGGTCGCCAGAGTGTTGCCGTCGGCGTGCGCGACGAGATCGCCAGCGAGTCGTCTTACGTGCGACGGCCTATCCAGATCGGCAGCAGCCGGTCCTGACCGGTTGCTGCGTGTCCGGCTCCGAGGAACCGGAGAGCTCGAGGCCGATGACCGATCGGATCTTCGTGCTGCACTACGCTGGCGAGCTCAGCGTCAAGGCGAAAGGCACCCGCAATCGATTCTCCGAGCGCTTGGCCCGTAACCTGGCCGATGCGCTGGAGAGCGCTGGAGTACCTTTCCAGATCCGCCGTACCTGGGCGCGGCTCTACGTCGAGTCGCCATCGTCGCGGGCGGCTGAGGTCGCGGCCAGAGTCTTCGGCGTCTCAGCCGTGACGGTCGCCGCAAAGCGTAGCTGGCAAAACCTGGAGGAGATTCTGCAGGCCGGCGAAGAGATCTTCGCCTCGGCCGTTGCGGGCAAGACGTTCGCGGTACGGGCCCGGCGTGGCGGACGCCGTCAAACGATGCCCTTCAACTCGCCCGAGGTCGAACGCGAGCTTGGTGCGCGGCTCTTGCCTGGGGCTGCCGGCGTCGATCTGAAGACACCGGAAGTCGAGGTCCGGGTCGAGCTGCGGCGCGCCCAGGCTTACTACTCCAGTCACCGAATCGAGGGCGCCAGCGGGCTGCCCCTGGGCACCGAAGGCCGGGCGCTGGCTCTGATCTCCGGCGGCTTCGACTCCATGGTGGCGGCCTGGCTATTGCTGCGGCGCGGCGTGCGGCTCGACTATCTATTCTGCAATCTGAGCGGCGAGGCCCATCGCGACGCCGTGCTGCGGGTGATGAAAGTCCTGGCTGACGATTGGAGCTATGGCTACCGGCCGCGGCTCCATCTGGTCGACTTCAAGCCGGTGGTGGCAGAGCTGAAGGCCCAATGCCCGCAGCCCCTGTGGCAGGTCGTCCTCAAACGCCAGATGCTACGCACGGCAGACCGCCTGGCGCGTCTGCTCAAGGTTTCGGGCATCGTTACTGGGGAAGCGGTAGGGCAGGTGTCGTCGCAGACCCTGCAAAACCTCGCGGTGATCTCGTCCGTGACCGAGATCCCTATTCTCAGACCGCTGATCGGCTCACAAAAGGACGAGATCATCGCACTGGCCCGGCGCATCGGCACCCACGATCTGTCGGCCGAGGTGCAAGAGCAGTGCATGCTGGTCCCGCGCCATCCGGAGACCCACGCCAAGCCGCAAAAGGTATTGGATGCCGAGGTCGGTCTGGCGCCCCAAACTCTGGAGAGGTTGATCGAAGAACGTGCCGTCTTTGACTTGCGAGTCCTGAATCTCGACAAGACGAAAGCGCCGGGTCTCGAAGTTGAGCGCATTCCGGAAGGTGCGGTGGTGATCGACTTGCGCTCTCCGGTGGCTTATAAGGCCTGGCACCCCCCCGGCGCGCTCCACCTGGATTATCGCGAAGCCTTGGAGAGCTATCGCTCTCTTGAAGCGGACAAGACCTATGTCTTCTATTGCGAGGTGGGTCTGAAGAGCGCTCACCTCGCCGAGCTCATGCATCAGGCCGGCTTTCGCGCCCATCATTTCGGTGGTGGGCTCAAAGCGCTGCTGCGACAAGTCGAGCAACAGGACGAAGCGCTACGGGCCGTGATGTCGCCGGTCTTGTTGGACTGACCAGCAGAGTGATCGCTGGGTCGAATGTCCACTCACCGCCGCCGACGCGGGCGCCGCTCGGGCTTAGCCGAGAGTGGATCCTCGGGCCAGGCGTGGCGTGGATAGCGTGCCCTGAGCTCCTTGCGGACTTGAGGATACGTTCGACGCCAGAAGCTCGACAGATCCTGAGTGACCTGCTGTGGGCGCTGGCTTGGTGCCAGGAGATGGAGCATCACCGGGACACGACCACCAGCAACAGAGGGTGTTTCCTGCAGACCGAACATCTCTTGGATACGGACCGCGAGAATGGGTGGCTGGCCGGGCTCGTAGCGCAGCCGGATGCGACTGCCGCTGGGGACCTCGAGGCGCTCCGGTGCCAGCCGGTCGAGGTCTCGTAGAGTCTCGAAACCCAGGGAGCCAACCAGGATCTCGTACAGCGGAGCGCGCCGCAGTTCGGCGAAGGAGCGTTTGCCGGGAGTGAGCTGCGGGATCAGCGCTTGCAGATCGGTCACCTCGAAGGTCGGTAGGCCGAGCTCGGGCATCCATTGGCCGAGGCTTCGCACCCGTGCCAGGAACGAGACGACCTCAGGAGCTTCGAGGCTCAGGGCGCGCTCCAGGCTCTCGCTGGCGGCAGCGATCAAGGCCTGCTCCAAAGCTTCCGGATCGGCGTCCCGCGGATCGCAAGCCACCTCCGCGATCACCAGATCCCGATAGCGGGTGCGACGCAGGGCGACGACCCGCTCGGTCTCGTCGTCGAACAGAGTCTCCACCGCTGTGCGGACCTGGTGCTCCGGCAGCCAGACCGCATCGATTCGGGAGGCTTGCCTGACCCAGGCTTCGCGGCCTTTCGAATCCAAATCGAGGCAAAGAAAGAGGTCGGCATCTCGCACGACGCTGGCCGGTGATAGCCGGACGCCTCGCCCACCGACCATCAGGCCGCGCTGCGGGTCCGTCGGCCGCCGCCGGGCGAGTCGGTCGGGATAGGCCGCCAGGAGAGCGCGTAGGAGGATCGCATCCTGGTCATCCGGCGCTTCGGTCGTCGTTGGCTCTCGCCCCTCTGTGACCTGTGGGATCTTCTTGGCCAGACGAGTCAGCTGCTGGCTGACCCGTAAGACATGTCGTGCTCGTCCTCGGTGAATCGGCCCGAGAGCGGTTTCAGCGTAGCCGGTCGCGTCGAATTGCTCCAGGGCCTCCAGGCGATCGAGCAGGTCCGAGGGACCTTTCGTTCGTGCGGTGGCCGGCCCCTCGCCGGTACGGTGCACCAGGTCGCGTTCCGAGAGCAGGGCCGCACAGAGGGCCGCGCGCGGTCCCTCTCCACTGCGCCGGCCGGCGATCAGCAGGCGAGCCAGGCGCGGGTGGATCGGCAGTCGCGCCATGGTCCGGCCGAGATCTGTCGAGCCGCCGGCGTTGATCGCGCCGAGGTCGGTCAACAGTTGGATCGCGCGAGCAAGGGTCGACGGGTCCGGGGGTTCGAACCAGGCGAAGCGCTCCAGATCGGTCTCACCCCAAGCGATCAGTTGTAGCGCCGGCGCGGCGAGATCGACGCGACGGATCTCCGGCGCTGTACGCTGCGCCAGACTAAGGTTGTCGTGCCGGGTCCACAAGCGCAGGCAGAGGCCAGGTCCCTGGCGCCCTGCACGCCCGGCGCGCTGCTCGGCGGAGGCGCTGCTGATGCGCTCGAGCTGTAGACGATCGAGGCCGTGGGACGGGTCGAAGCGTAGGATGCGGGCCTGGCCGCTGTCGACGACGGCGGTGATGCCTTCGATGGTGACCGAGGTCTCGGCCACGTTGGTGGCCAGCACGACCTTACGCCGCGCGCCAGGCCGGAGCACCGCGTCTTGCTGCTCCGCGGGCAGGTCTCCATAAAGTTGGAGAACCCGAATCCCCTGTTGCTGGGCCAGGGAGGCAAGACGATCCGTACAGCGGCGAATCTCTGCGACTCCGGGGAGGAAAGCGAGCACATCGCCCTCACTCTCGTCGAGCGCTCGGCGAACCCCGGCGGCGACGGCGGCTTCGAGCGGCCGCGGGTCGGCGCGCTCCAGGTAGTGGATCGCCACCGGGTGGAGTCGACCCGTGCTTTTGATGATCGGACAGCCGCCGAAGAACTGGGCAATGGGACGGGGCTCGAGGGTCGCCGACATGACGATGACCCGCAAGTCTTCACGGGCCTGCAACTGGACCTGCCGCACCATCGCCAGGGCGAGGTCCGACTGTAGATTCCGTTCGTGGAACTCGTCGAAGACGACCACTCCAATCGCCTCGAGAAACGGATCCCGCTGCAGCATCTGAACCAAGATGCCCTCAGTGACGACCAGGATCCGGGTGTTGGCGCCGGCGCGGCGATCGAAGCGTACGTGGTAACCGACTTCGGCGCCGAGGCGCCAACCTTGTTCCTGAGCGATGCGCCGCGCAGCAGCACGGGCAGCGAGCCGGCGTGGCTCCAACACGACGACCTGGCCACTGTCGCCGACGCCGGCCTGGATCAGAGCAGGCGGCACACGGGTCGTTTTCCCGGCGCCGGTGGGTGCCTGCAGCACAGCGGCTGAGCCTGAGGTGAGGGCGTCGGTGATCTCGGGCAGGACCGAGTCGATAGGCAAGGACTCGAGCATCGCGGGGCAAGCCTACAGAAGACCTCGCTGTTGGCGAGTGCGCCGTTCGCCGCTATCCAACCGCCATTGACCGGTTGTGCTGGGCCAGACGGGCGGCCCTGACGTAAGGTGAGGGCGTGAAACCGTGCGGTAGACCGCGTAAGCGCTCGGTGAGACCCAAGACCTCGAACTGGACGATGCCGGAGCCAGAAAGATGACCTCAGATCCTTCCCCAATCTTCGTTTCGCCTCGTTCTCGATCGCCGATCACGCCGCGTTTGATTTTCGGTCTTTTGCTGATCTTTCTCGGCATCGTCTTCATGCTCGAGCGGATGGATTGGATCGACGCCGACAACGTGTTGCGATTTTGGCCCCTGATCATCATTGCCGGAGGAGTGAGCAAGATTCTGCGTCCGGGCAGCTCGTCTAGCTGGGTGACCGGCTTGCTCATCACCGCGGTCGGTGTGTGGCTGCAGCTCAACATCCTGGGCTACGTTCCCTTCAGCTTCTGGGACTTTTGGCCGTTGGTCTTGGTGCTGATCGGCGCACGGCTCGTCTGGCGGGGAATGGAAGGCAAGCGCCGCAGCGTGGCAACGGACAGCGCCTCCACAGTCAACGCAGTGGCGGTGATGGGCGGCGTTACGCGCAACAGCAACGCGCCAGATTTCAGCGGCGGCGATCTGGTCGCGTTCATGGGGGGCTGTGAGGTCGATCTCAGTCAGGCGCGAATCGAGCAGGGGCTGGCGGTGGTCGACGCTTTCGCTTTCTGGGGCGGCATCGAGATCAGGGTACCCGAAGAATGGACGGTGATTGTCCAGGGCGTACCGTTCCTCGGTGCTTTCGAAGACTCCACCAGGCCCCAGGCGGTCGACAGCCAATACAAAGTGCGCCAAGAGCTCGTGGTGAAAGGGTTCGCCATCATGGGAGGCGTCGAGATCAAGAACTAGACTAAGACTAGATCCCATGCACCCGATTCTCGCCAAGAGCCGCCGCCTCGGCCTCTATCTTTTCGTCTTCCTACAGGCGGGCCAGCTGTTGGGCGAGCTGATGGTGCGCACGGCCGGGGCTCCCAGACTGCAGGCGATGGTACTGGCCATCCCCCTGCTCCTGATCCATTCGTTCACCTGCCTAGCGTCCTGGTACGTCTGCCGCAGCCTGCCTCTCGGAGCGACGCCACCCGATCGCTTGTTGGTCGCGCACGCCGCAGCAGCGGCCCTCTCCGGCGGTTTGTTGATCGCCCTCGGTACGGCCTGGGCACAGATTCTGGACGGCATGGACCGCTTCACGGGCACGATGAGCTTCTACCGCGAGAGCGTCACCCTGGTTTTCGTCTTCGCGCTGTTGGTTTTTAGCTTGGCGGTCGCGGTGCACTATCTCTTTATCGCCTCGGAAGCTTCCCGGGCGGCAGAGAAGAACGCCTTCGAACTGCAGCTCCTGGCGCGCGAGGCCGAGCTCAAGGCGCTCAAGGCTCAGATCGACCCCCACTTTCTGTTCAATAGCCTGAACTCGATCAGTGGTCTGGTCACGGCGGCACCGGAGCAGGCGCGCAAAATGTGCGTCGAGCTCGCCGGTTTTCTACGCCAGAGCCTCCGCGCCGGTGCCCTGGAAGGCCACTCCCTGGCTGATGAGCTTGGCCTGGTCGAGAGTTACCTGGCAGTCGAGCAAGTCCGCTTCGCCGATCGCCTGCGGGTCGAGTGGGTCCGTGGGCGCGAGGGGCTCGATTGTGAGGTGCCGCCGTTGATCCTGCAGCCACTGGTCGAGAACGCGGTTCGGCACGGCATTGCCCATCTGCTCGAAGGCGGCACCGTCACCTTAGCCACAGGCCGCGAGGGCGACCGCCTGGTCCTGACAGTAGAGAATCCCTGCGATCCGGAACGGCCGAGGGCGAACGCCGAAGGGATCGGTCTGGCCAACGTGAAGCAGCGCCTCACTGCCACTTACGGTCGTGAGGCCGACTTTTCGAGCAAAGACGCGGGCGATCGCTTCCGCGTGACGCTCACGCTGCCAGCTCGCCGCACTGCTGCGCACGCAGATACGCCCACAGAGGCCTTGCGGCCGACGGTACCGGACGAGAAGCCGAACCGTACTTCGATTTTAGCGGAGCCTTCGGCTGGAGTGCGTAGCACATGAGTGAGCGAGAAGAGCAGCACCTGAAAGTAGTAGTCGTCGACGACGAGGCGCCGGCCCGCCTGGTACTTTGCGAGTACCTGGCCGCCCACGCAGAGGTCGAGGTGGTGGCGCAATGTGCCAACGGCTTCGAGGCGGTCAAGGCAGTGAGTGAGCTGCAGCCAGACCTCCTCTTTCTCGACATTCAGATGCCCAAGCTCGATGGCTTCGAAGTCCTGGAGCTCTTGGGCGACGACCCGCCGACGGTGATCTTCGTCACCGCCTACGATCAGTATGCCATTCAGGCCTTCGAAGTCCATGCCCTGGACTATCTCCTGAAGCCTTTCACCGCCGAGCGGCTCGCCGAGGCCCTGGCCAGAGCTCGCGACAGCCGTCGA
>JBCCGX010000033.1:0-22093 GCA_039029035.1 Acidobacteriota bacterium
ACGCGCTGGGTTAGGGCGGTGCGAGCCAAGCTCGCGGCCCAGCCCGAAGATCGCCAGACCTATGGCCTGCTGCGCTACCTGAAGGATGCCCCGGCCGCAGGCGCTCTCGCGGCGCGGCGCAAGCCCGAGATCCTCTTCAACTACCTCGGCCAGCTCGACGTAGCCTTGCCGCCGGACGCGTTACTCACCCCGATCGACGAGCCCAGCGGGCCGCCGCGAGCCCCGGGTGCCCAGCGGCGCCACCCAATTGAGCTCAACGCCAGCGTCATCGGCGACCGCTTGCGTCTGGAATGCCGCTTCCCGTCGCGACGCCTGTCGCCAGACTTGGCCAAGACCTTGAGCCGCGGCTGGCTCGATCATCTCAGCACCCTGGTCGACGACGCTACCCGGTCGGTCAAGCGCGGCGTCGCACCGGCCGACGCGCCGGCTGATTTCGGCCTCAGTCCCTCCGAACGAGGAGGCATCGACCCCATCGAGGCGGTCTATCCCCTGTCCCCGACCCAGGAAGGCATGCTGTTCCACAGCCTCTATGCACCGGAGTCTGGAGTCTACGTCGGCCAGGTGAGCCTGCGGATCGACGGCCGGTTCGACACCAGGGCCTTCCTCGCCGCCTGGGAGCGCCTCCTCGATCGGCACGCGGCGCTACGCACCGCCTTCATCTGGGCTGACCGTGAAGCGCCGCTGCAACAGGTTCGGGCCCGGGCGGAGCTGACGATCGAACGCCGAGACTGGCGCGGGCGCACCACGCCACACCGAGACGAGGCATGGCGCGACCTCCTGGCCACCGACCGTCAGCGTGGCTACGACCTGGCCGAGGCGCCGCTCATCCGACTGTTCCTGATCCGCCAATCCGAGACCAGCTGGCGCTTCCTGTGGAGCTACCACCACATTATCCTCGACGGCTGGTCCCTGGCGATTCTCTTCGAGGAGCTCTTCGCGCTCTACCGCGACGCCGATGCGTCTGATCTACCGGCACGCCGGCCCTATGGTGACTACCTCCACCACCTGGCGCGGCGCGATACCGACGCCGAGCAGCGTTATTGGCAACGCCGCCTCGAAGGCCTAGGGGCACCGACGCCGCTCGGGCTCGAGCGCTCCGCGGCGCGCCGCACCGCCCCTTCGGAGGCCGAAGAGAAGCCGGCCCGCGGCCGGGTCGTTCGTGTTCTGGGGCCGCGCCGCACCCGCCGCCTGCAAGGCCTCGCCCGGCGCGCCGAGATTCCCCTCAACACCCTCGTCCAAGGCGCCTGGGCCCTGCTCCTTGCCCGGTACGCGGACCAGAGCGAGGTCGTTTTCGGCACCGTACTCGCCGGTCGTTCGCCGCTCCTGCGCGGTGCCGAGTCGATGGTCGGGCTGTTCATCAACACCCTGCCGGTGCGCTGCGACGTGGCGCCCGAGGCCCCCGCCGCCGACTGGCTGCGCCAACTGCGCGACGATTTGCTGGAGCTGCGTGACTTCGAGGCCACCCCTCTGGTGCGAGTTCAGGGCTGGGCCAACGCTTGGAACGATCTACCCGCCGGACAAGCGCTGTTCGATAGCCTGGTCGCCTTCGAAAACTACCCCATCGACGAGGCCCTCAGGCAGCAGGCGGACGGTCTCGAGATCCACCAGGTCGAGGCCTTCGAGCGCAGCAACTATCCCCTCGGCCTGCAGGCGGTGCCCGAGGGGCGAACGACCTCTGCTGAGGCGAGACCGGCCTCCGGTGAGGTGGGCCGCCTGGTGCTGCAGCTGCATTTCGATCGGCAGCGATTCGCAACCACCGCGGTAGGGCGCCTCGGCGAGCAGCTCGAAACAGCGATCCACGCGCTGGCCGAGGCCGGCGACCGTCGCCTCGGCGAGCTACCCTGGCTGAGCCCGGCGGAGCGCCACCAGACCTTGGTGGAATGGAACTACCCATTCCACGGCTTCACTCGCCAAAGTCTCATGGGGCACGGCACGACCGAACACGATCTCCTACCGCAGCTCTTTGCTACCTCGGTGTCTCGCCGGGGCGACGCCGTGGCCGTTCGTGCCGACCAAGTCCTGACCTATGCCGAGCTCGACGCTCGCAGCCGGCGATTGGCCGCCCGCCTCGTTGCCCTGGGCGCCGGCCCCGAGACGGTGATCGGCCTGTGCCTCGAGCGCTCGCCCGAGATGATCGTCGCGCTGCTGGCCATCGTCCGCTCGGGCAGCGTCTTCCTGCCCCTGGACCCGTCCTACCCCCAGGAGCGTTTGGCCTACATGTTGGCCGACGCCGCCGCGCCGCTGTTGATCACCCGCTCTGGATTGCGAGCGCAGCTCCCCACGCTGCGAAAACAGCTCGCGGGGTTGCGAGAAAATCTCGCAGGACAGCACGAACAGTCTGCGGAACAGCACGAACAGTCCGTGGGACCGCGCAAGATCCTGTGCATCGACGAGCCGGGTCTCTTCGATGCGCCAGACGACGCTGCGAGCGACGCGCTCTCGACCTTGCCGACCTGCGCGCCGCACCATGCCGCGTACCTGATTTACACCTCGGGCTCGACCGGTCGGCCGAAGGGTGTCGTGATCTCCCACGGGGCGCTGGCCAACCTGTTGCGCTACCGGCGCCTGGGCTTGGGCCCTGAGCAAGTGCAGTTGCAGCGCACCAGCCTGAGCTTCGATATCGGTCTTGCCGAGTCTTTCTTGCCCCTGGTCTTCGGCAGCTGCTTGGTGCTCGCCCCGGCAAGCCGTGAGCTCGGCAACACTGAGCTCGCACGGCTCATCGGCCGGCACCGCATCACCCTGGCGTCCTTCACCCCCTCCCTGCTCGAAACTTTCCTCGAGTCGCAAGCCCTGACCGACTGCCCCAGCCTGCGGTTGGTCTCTTGCGGCGCCGAGACGATGCCCGCCGACCTGCCGAATCGGTTCTTTGCCCAGTCGCGCGCCGAGCTGCGGAACCGCTATGGGCCGACCGAAGCGACGATCTACATGGCGGAGTGGCGCTGCTCGCCCGACGAGCGCTCTCCAGTGCCGATCGGCCGGCCGGCTGCCGGGGCGCGCATCCTGCTGCTCGATCGAGAAGCGCGGCCGATCCCCATCGACGCCACCGGCGAGCTCTACGTCGGCGGCCCCGGGCTGGCTCGGGGCTACCTGAGGCGGCCGGCGCGGACCGCCGTGGCTTTCGTTCCCGATCCCTTCGGCCAGATCCCTGGCGAACGCCTCTACCGCACCGGCGACCTGGCGCGCTGCTGGCCCGACGGCGCGGTGGAATTTCTCGGCCGCCGCGACCAGCAAGTCAAGGTCCGCGGCGTGCGCATCGAACTGGGCGAGATCGAAGCTACGCTGGCGGCCCATCCGGCGGTGCGCCAGGCGGCAGTGATCGACTTGCCCGACGTCACCGGTGACAGTCGACGGCTGGTCGCTTGCCTGGTCACCGATCCGACCCTCGCCACGGCCACCGAGCTCCACGGCTTGCGGGGCTACCTCGGCCAGCGGCTGCCGGAGGCGATGGTGCCCTCCGCCTTCACCCCAGTCGACACGCTGCCGCGCACCCCGAGCGGCAAGGTCGATCGCGCCGCGCTGGCCCGGACGGTAGCCGAGGCCCCTGACACGTCACCGGTGGACGACCTCTCACCCACTGCCGGGGCGCCGCCGCGCGATCCGGTCGAGGAGCTGATGGTCGAGATCTGGCACGAGATTCTGGGGCGCGATACCGCGACCCTTGCCGACGCAGCCATCGCCGACGCAACGATCGCCGACGCAACGATCGCCGACGCAACGATCGCCGACGCAACGATCGGCATCCACGACGACTTCTTCGACCTCGGCGGCCATTCCCTGCTGGCCACGCGCGTGGTCTCCCGCGTGCGCTCCGCCTTCAGCGTCGAGCTACCCCTACGTCAGCTCTTCGAGGCCCCCACCGTCGCCGGGCTCAGCGCCGCGGTCCGCCAGCGCCTGGAGGGTGGGCAGCCTGCTGCCCAAGAGCCGATCGAACGGCTCGAGCGGGACCCCTCGGGCCCAGACGCGCCGCGCCTCGCACTCTCCTTCGCCCAGGAACGGCTCTGGTTCCTCGATCGCATGGAGCCGGGCAACTCGGCCTACAACGTGCCGGCGGCGATCCGGCTACACGGCACCCTGGACGTGCCGGTGCTCGCCGGCTGCTTGGCCGAGATCGTTCGGCGGCACGCCTCCCTCCGTACCCACTTCGAGGCCCCGGCCGGCGAGCCGCGGCAGGTGATCGAGAGCGCCATCACAGCGCCTCTGCCGCTGATCGACCTGAGCGCCCTCGGCGATTCGGCGCGTGCAACAGAGCTCGCCCAGTGGAGTGCCGACGAGGCCAATCGCCCCTTCGATCTGCTGCGCGGCCCTTTGTTCCGCTTCACTCTCCTCCGCCTGCAACCGAACGAGCATGCTGCCCTGCTCACCCTGCACCACATCGTCTCGGACGCCTGGTCGATGGAGACCCTGGTGCGCGAGTGCGTGTTGCTCTACCGCACGACGCTGAGCGGTCAGCCGTCGCCCCTATCTGAGATCGACGTGCAATATGCCGACTTCGCCGCCTGGCAGCGCCAGCGCCTGAGCGACGACTTCATCGCCCGCGAGCTGCGCTACTGGCGGAGGACCTTGGACGGGGCCCCTCCTCTCCTCGAGCTGCCCACCGACCGGCCACGCGGCGCGGTACAGAGCCGGCATGGCGCACGCGCCAGCCTACGCCTCCCTCGCGGCCTTGCCGTCGAGCTCCATCGCGCCAGCCGCGCCGCCGACGCCACCCTCTTCATGACTCTTCTGGCAGCCTTTCAGGCTCTGCTCCACCGCCTCTCCGGCCAGCCCGACATCTGCATCGGCTCGCCGATCGCCGGCCGCACCCACGAAGAGCTACAAGGACTGATCGGTTTCTTCGTCAACACCCTGGTCCTACGCGGCTCCCTGGGCCGTGATCTCGACTTTCGCCGCCACCTGGACGCCACCCGCCACGCCTGCCTCGGCGCTTACGCCCACCAGGAACTGCCCTTCGAGCGCCTGGTGGCGGAGCTCCACCCCGAGCGCTCCCTGAGTCACACACCCCTCTTCCAGGTGATGTTGGTCTTCCAGAGCCGGCTGCTCGATCTGCCCGCCCTTCCCGAGCTGCACTTCGAGCGCCTGCACGTCGACAGCGGCCGGGAGCAGATGGGCATGATCACCCTACAAATGGCCGAGGATGACGACGGCCTGCTCGCCTTGCTCGATTTCAACCGCGACCTCTTCGACCCGACCACCATGGCGAGGCTCCTGGCACGCTTCCACAACCTGCTCGCCGTCGTCGCCCGTCAACCCCACCTGGCCCTCGGCAGCATCCCGCTGCTCTCTCCCGCCGAACGCCATCAGGCGGCCTACGAGTGGAACGACACCGCCACCCCTGGCACCCTGCCCGGGACCGATGCTACGCCGAGGACCCTGCTCGACCTGCTCGCTGAACCGCTCGCTCGCACGCCCGACGCCGTGGCGATACTGGCCGGGGGTGAGCACCTGAGCTATGGCGAGTTGCACCGCCGGGCCAATCGCCTGGCAAACCATCTGCGCCACCTCGGCGTGGGACCCGAAGCGCGGGTCGCGCTGTGCCTGGAGCGCTCGACCGAGGCGATCACCGCCCTCCTCGCCGTCTGGAAGGCCGGTGGTGCCTACCTGCCCCTCGATCCAGCAGTGCCGGCCGAGCGGCTGGCGTTCACTCTGGAAGATGCCGGCGCCACCGTGCTGCTCAGCGACGCGACGCAAGCGGCCGCAATTCCAGGCACCCGCGCGCGGGTCGTGCTGCTCGATCAGCAGGCCGCCTCCATCGACACGTGCGACGCCACACCGCCCGAGGTACCCCTCACACCCCGGAACCTCGCCTACGTGATCTACACCTCCGGCTCCACCGGGCGCCCCAAGGGCGTCCTGGTGCAGCACGCCAGCGTGCTGGCCATCGTGCGCTCCTTTCTCGACAGCTACGAGCTGGCCCCGCGCGACCGGGTGCTGCAACAGACCACGCTCACCTTCGACGTGTCGGTGAACGAAATCTTCCCCGTCCTCGCCGCCGGCGGCGGCCTGGTCTTGGAGCCACCGAGCACCGGCATCGACCTCGAGCGCCGCATCCGCCGGGTGGCCGAGCAGAGGGTGAGCATCCTCAGCGCCGCGCCGTCGCTCCTGGCGCGCCTCGATGAAGCCGCAGCCGATCTCGGCAGCCTGCGCCTGGTGCTCTCCGGGGGCGAGGCCCTCGCCCTCGGAGATGTCGAGCGGCTGCGCGCCGGGGCCACGGTGGTCAACGGCTACGGTCCGACCGAAGCGACGGTCTGTTGCCTGGCCTACGACCTGGCCGAGATGCAGAGCGACGAGCCTAAGATCCCCATCGGCCGGCCCCTACGCGAAACCGAGATCCTGCTCCTCGATCAAGCGGGCCTCCGACTCGCCATCGGCCAGGCCGGCGAGGTCTGCGTCGCCGGCGCCGGCCTGGCGCGAGGTTATCTGCGTCGGCCCGGGCGAACCGCGGCGGCCTTCACTCCCCACCCCGAGGGATTAGGGCAACAGGGGGTGGGGCAACGGATCTACCGTACCGGCGACCTGGCCCGTTATCTGCCCGACGGCAATCTCCTCTTCCTCGGGCGCCGCGATCACCAGGTCAAGATCCGCGGCTTCCGCATCGAGCTCGGCGAAATCGAAGCCGCGCTCGCCGCCCATCCCCAGGCCCGTGAGGTCGCTGTCATCGTGCGCGAAGACACACCGGGCAACCAACGCCTGGTGGCCTACCTTACCGGCGATTCGGCGCCGGAGCCGGTGGTGCTGCGCACCTATCTCGAAGCGCGGCTGCCCTCGTACATGGTGCCTTCTGCCTTCGTGCACCTCGACACCCTGCCACTCTCCACCAGCGGTAAGGTGGACCAAGAGGCTCTCCCCGTACCCGACACGTCGGCCGAAGAGATCGTCGGCCCGCGCGACGACACGGAGCGGGCCCTCTTGCGCATCTGGGAGGATCTTCTGGGCATCAGCCCGATCTCGGTCAAAGCCGACTTCTTCGATCTCGGCGGGCACTCGCTGCTGGTCGTTCGCCTGACGGCGCGGATCAAAAAGGAGCTCGATCGCTCGGTACCGGTGGCGGCGATCTTCCAGGAGCCGACGATCGAGCGCCTCGCCGCGCTCCTGCGCCACGAGATCGCCTTCGATTGGGCACCCCTGGTGACGCTGCAGAGCGCCGGCTCCAAGCCGCCGCTCTTCTGTGTCCATCCGATTGGCGGCGAAGTGATCGCCTACCACCGCCTGGCCGAGCATCTCGGCGAGGAGCAACCGTTCTACGCTCTGCAGGCCCCCTTCGCGGTGGCCACCGCCGAGCGCGATCTGCCGATCGAGGAGGTCGCCGCCTTTTATCTCGAGAAAATCCGCCCGGTGCAGGCGACCGGACCTTACTTCCTCGGCGGCTACTCCTACGGTTGCGTGATCACCTTCGAGATGGCCCAACAACTGCGGCGAGCCGGCGAAGAGGTCGCCCTTGTCGCCTTGATCGACGGCATCTTCCCCGGCCGTAGCATCGGCCGGCGGATCCTCGAGCTACCGCAGCTCAATTGGCGTCGAGCCAAGGCGGCGGCGGAGTACCGGCCGCGCCCCTACCCCGGGCGTCTGACCTACTTCCGGGCCGAACGGGGCGAGCGCCAGTCGGCCTGGGCCAGATTCCACAACTTGCGCCGGTGGAAGCGCCTCTCCGGCGAACCGATGGAGGTGCAGCCCATCTCAGGCAATCATGCCCAATGTATCCGCGAGCCCTGGGTCGCCACCCTCGCCGAACGCCTCGAGGCGACCATCGACCGCATCACCCTGCGCCCACTATCGACCGCGGCCGGTGGACGGCGCTCCCGGGAGCCCTGACCGATGCACCGCTTCACCTCCGACGAGCTGGCCGCGATTCGCGACCTGATCGGCCTGCCCGAACGCCTTACCCACCAGGCTCGCACCGGCACCAGCCAGGTACCGATCGACGAAATCCGCCGTGCCCTCGACCTGCCAGACCTACCCCACCGCAATCTGCTGCAGCCGGACTGCTGGATCGCCGGCGGGGCGGTGTCGCGCTGGCTCTCACGGGACCCCCAGAACGCCGATTACGACTTCTTCTTCCCCTCGGTCGAAACGTTCAACCGCCGCGCCCGCTGGCTCATGGCGACGCACGGTTGTACCTTCCGTGCCTACCGCACCTTTTGGACCATCTGCCAGCTCTGCGGCCGGCCCGGCGAGCTGATCGACCAGGTTCCGGCGGGCGGCGATTTCTCTCTCCCCCTGTCGCGCATCCGCTGCTCCCGCTGCGGTGAGTTCGGCGGCACCGACGCGGCGACCCTCGAACCGGAACGCCTCCTGCGCATCACGCCACAGCTGATCACCGCCAGCGGCATGCGCGCCCTGGAGCTCACCGCCCCGGACGGTGCCGTTTTCCAGCTCTCTCCGGTACGCATCCGGCCTACCCCTCTGGAAATGGTCGCCGGCTTCGACTTCAGCATCATCCAATTTGCTGTCGATGACAAAAACCTTTACTACATGCCGCACGCCTGGACCGATCTCGTCACCGGTCGATTGCGTTTCACCACCGACTGCCGCAGCCCATTTTTCCGCCTACGCAAGTACATGAAACGCGGTTTCAGGCCCTATGCCGAGACCGTCGTCCGCATCATGACGGCCCAGGTCCAACAACTCTGGACCCTGGCACGCAATCCGCGGAGCTGGAGGGTTCGGTGATAGCCTCGCCTGTCCACCCATCCAGTTACTCTCAGAACGGCCCGGCTCCGAAGAGGGGATGAGAACGCCATGATGACTCGAGCGTACACCACGATCCTGGAGATCGTTGGCTTCGTCCTGTGGCAGATCTCGAATCTGGCGACTCGGCTGAAGCTCCTGCTCGACCAGCATCGCCAGCGGGTGCGCTACACCGCCCGCCCGGACGACGTCTTCATCGTCACTTACCCAAAGTCGGGTACGACCTGGCTGCAGATGATCCTCTATCAGCTGACCAGCGACGGCGAGATGGACTTCTCACATATCAACTCACAGTCACCGCATTTCGAAGAGGACCTCCAGCAGAACATTGCGCTCAGGCCATCACCGCGCATCTTCAAATCTCATCTGCCGTATTCTCAAATGCCGAAGGGCCGCGGGAAGTACATTTATGTCACGCGCAATGGGCTGGACGTCGCCGTGTCGTACTACCACCATTACCAGGCCTACCAGCGACTCGGTGGCACGTTCGACCAGTTTTACGCCATGTTCCTCGCCGGCAAGACCGCTTACGGTTCCTGGTTCGAGCATGTCGCCGGGTGGCGCTCGAACTCAGCCAAGCTCGACGTTCTCTTCGTACGCTTCGAGGATCTCAAAGAGGATCTCGAAGGCAGTATTCGACGCATTGCGGAGTTTTGTAACATCGAGCTCGAGGCGGACGATCTGGCTCGGGTCGTCGAACGCAGCCATTTCGATTTCATGAAGCAGCACGAAGAAAAGTTCGATCTCGCCTATGGTCACCTCGTTCAGCGCGGCATGCAGCTCGGTCGATTCTTGCGCAAGGGTGGCACCGGCGACGGACGGGAGGCGCTCAGCGAGGCGCAGCAGGCGGCGTATAAGAAACTATTTTCAGAGCACCTCTCGGATTCGGGATTGGACGACTACGACGCACCGTAAACAATGCCTGGGATTAAGATTCCAGGCTACGCAATACCGCCCCGATGGCCCCGTAGGGGCAAGAGGGGGCGCCGGCCCCGTAGGGGCAAGAGAACGTAGCCCGGGGTTTCAACCCCGGGGATCAACGCACCGAGGGGCGCCGGCCCCGTAGGGGCAAGAGAACGTAGCCCGGGGTTTCAACCCTGGGGATCAACGCACCGAGGCTTCGATCTCAGCCTCGGCATCCCAGAGGTGGATCTTCTCGTCGGCGAAATTGATCGACGTCTTGTGCTGAGAGAGAAAGGGGTAACCCAGAAGCCCGCCGATCTGCAGGCCATAACCGCTGTTGAGATGGGAGATATCAGCCACCGAATAAACCATGCTGTCGAGCTCGACTGTATCGACCCGGGTCGCTTCGACTTCGATCAGCGGCACCGTGGTCTCGTTCTTGTCGGCACCGTGCAGGACGTCGGTGGCTTTGGCCACATAATCGGCCGTTGCATCGAGCCGTTCGAACGAGGGCTTGTCGAGCAGGTTGACGCCGGCGCCGGTGTCGATGCCCAGGCGCATCGCCTTGCCGCCGATGGACGCGTCGACCACGGGGATGTGCGCTTCGAGGGTGAAGGGGATCGTTGCCTCGGGTCGGATCCCGCCGTGGAAGTTGGCGGCGCCGGGGCGAAACAGTGTCAGCTGCTTGGCCTCGTAGTCGATCAAAAGCTCGAAATCCTGCACCGTGTCGAAACCGATCAAGCCGACGATCTCCGACCCGGTAGCGGTCTCGAGGTGCGATAGATCCAGGCCGATCAGCGCGGTGTTGTGCAGCCTGAGCCCGTGCCAGTCAAAGGACTCGATGTTGATCGACCGCATCTCGACCGGGCCGGAAACACCGTAAGCGGCGCCGTTGGCGCTACCGTCTTCGTTCTCGGGAAAGTGGGCGGTATTGAGGATGACCGTTGGGGCGCCGGTATCCAGCACGAAAGGCACCTCTTCGCCGTTCAACCGGACGGTCACGAAGATCAGCTCGCCGTTCTCGCCGCCGGGCTCGAAGGGGGTTTGGAAGTAGCTCACGGGTTGGGCTTCGAGGGTCGGCTCGTGGGTTGCGGCGGGGCGATGCTCAGCTGTGACCGTGGCGGCCGGCAGCATGGCGGCTGTGATCGACAAGAGGCAGATGAATTTTTGCATGATGGCTCCTTGGGTTGAGTCATTCGGGACCCATCAAGACTAGAAGGCCTCGGGAGGGATCAGGTTAGGCCGATGTTCAGCCTTGTTAGGAGTTGTAAAGCCCGCGACCGCTCGGCCGAATCGCCGCTGCCAGCTTGCTACACTGCCGGCGGTCGAGGAAATCCGTATGCGAAGAACCCTCTCCGAACATGTCCTGCGCTGGGTGGCGGGCCTTCTCTTACTCGCCCTCCTGGCACTCGGCGGACTGCAGCATCGCTGGCTCGAGCAGTTGCACAGCGCCCAAAGCGAGCGCCGGAATGCCGATCTGAGCGGTAGCCTCGAAGCCCTGCGTGACGCTTTCGATCAACGATTCTTCGCCTGGGCGTTGACCCATGAGATGGCCTTGGCGGAGCTTGCGCACCGGCCGGATCGCAGTGTCGATGCGCTCGACGATCTCGCTGCAACCGTGAGCGCTCGCTACTTCCGGCGACAGGGCGGCGAGGCAGCGAGCCCCTGGTGGCGGCTGGAGGCCGAGGGTCGGGCCACGGTGCTCGATTCGCCTCCCGAGATCCTTGGAGGTCTGCCACCGGACGCCGAATCCCTGATCCCCTACCCCCTCGACGCCGAGCACCTCGCTGTTCTGCTGGCCGAGGTGCCGGCCCCGGAGGCTTTGGCGACGAAGCTGTACGCAACGCGAGCGGCCGGCGACGTGCCGAGTGCCTTGGCAAGCCCCGGTCCGGTGATGCTCGTGGTTCTGCGGCGCCAGCGTTTCATAGCCGAGCTCCTCGAGCCGCTAGCCCAGCGTTACCTGGCGGGCCTGTCCGCGGCGCTGGATTACGCCCTGATCGAGCGCCAGGGCAGCACCGAATCGATCGTGCATCGCTCGGCGCCGGACCTCGAGCGCGCCGATCTCACTCCGGCAGACGGCGAGGTGCAGCTGCTCCGCATGGAAGCGATGCTGCGGGAAGCGACGCGCAGCGTTACGGTCCATAGCGACTTCGAAACCGGGCTCTGCCTGGACTGTGAATCACCTGGAGCGGTTGGCCTCACCCTTTTCGTCGGGAGCGAGCCGGATCGACGCTGGCTGCTGCGCGTCCGCGCGCGCCATGGCTCGATGACGGAGCTGATCGATCAACTCCAGGCGCGCAACCTCTGGATCAGTCTCTCAGGGCTGGCCATCCTCGGCTCGGCGATCCTCCTTCTCGTCGTCCTGGCGATCCGCACCCAGCGCTTGGCCCGCACCCAGATGGAGTTCGTCTCCAGCGTCTCCCACGAGTTGCGGACGCCATTGGCTGTCATGGCCCAGGCCTCCTCGAACCTGGCCGGCGGCGTGGTCGAGGAGCCGCAGAAAGTCCGTCAGTACGGTGAGGTCCTGCGCCAGGAGACGCGGCGCCTGCAAGAGCTGATCGATCGTGTCCTGACCTTCGCCCGGCTCGACGAAGGTACCCTCGAGACCACCGCGGTGGAGGTCGGCGGCGTGGTCGACCGGGTCGTCGCCGCCTTGAACGATCAGATCTCGGAGAAGGCACTAGAGCTCGACGTGCGCCTGGCGGCCGACCTACCAGCGGTGCAAGCCAACGCCACCGCCCTCGAGTCGGCGCTGCGCAACCTGATCGACAACGCCACCCGCTACGGCGCCGACGGCGGCCGCCTGCGCATCGAAGCCGCGGTCGAGCATGGCGCGGACGGCGACGAGGTGCGAATCGGCGTGCGCGATTGGGGCGAAGGCATCGAGCCGGCCGAGCAGAAGCGCCTGTTCGAGGCCTTCTTCCGCGGCCGCCGGGCAAGAGAGAGACAATCGCCGGGCACCGGCCTCGGTCTCAGTCTGGTCAAGCGCATCGCCAGCGCTCTCGGTGGGCGGGTCCGGGTCGATTCGCAAATCGGTTTAGGCAGCACGTTCCACCTCTACCTCCCCCTCGCCCCGGCGAGCCCGCAGATGACATGAGTGGCCAACGCATCCTATGAGCGGCCACCGCATTTTGTTGATCGAGGACGAGCCCGGTCTCGTCCTGACCCTTGGTGACCGCTTGCGGTCGGAAGGCTTCCAGGTCGAAAGTGAAGTCGACGGCATCCGCGGTCTCGAACAGGCCGCCCGCGGCGCCTACGACCTGCTCATTCTCGATCTCATGCTGCCAGGCAAGGGCGGCTTCGACGTGTGCCGCGAGCTACGCCAACGCGGTGTCCCCACCCCGATCCTCATGCTGACCGCCCGCGACCGTCTGGTCGACAAAGTGCTGGGCCTCAAGCTCGGTGCGGACGACTACCTGACCAAGCCCTTCGAGCCCGACGAGCTCGTCGCCCGATGCGAAGCGATCCTGCGCCGCACTGCCGAGCAGCCGCGGCCGATCGAGCGCTTCCGCCTGGCGCACATTCGGGTCGACTTGCGCCGCGCCGAGGTCGATCGCGGCGGAGAGATCCTACCCCTGGCTGGCAAGGAGCTCGACCTGCTGAGCTACCTCGCCGAGCACCGTGACGAGGCTGTCTCGCGCCACGAGCTGCTCGATCGCATCTGGGGCTACGCCGCCAACGTCTCCTCGCGAACGGTCGATGTCCATGTCGTCGCCCTGCGCAAGAAGATCGAGCCCGATCCCAAGCGTCCGCGGTTTCTCAAGACCGTGCATGGCGTGGGCTACAAGTTGCTCTGTGACGTGGGCTAGCCCGGAAATCCACCAGCCTGAGAGCGAAAGCGCGAGCTTCCGACGGTGTCTTCAGTCGATCTCATAGTCGTGGCCCGCGTCGAAAGCGGCCCGATCCTCGGGCGACATCCGCTCGCGCAGGAGGCGTAGGGTGAAGCCGCCGCGCAGCTTGTCATTCTCGACATACGACCAATCCGAGAGATCGTCCCGCTCGACGGTGACCCTCTGCCCCTGGGCATAACCCTGCAGAGCGTAGGGCTGGTTCTGCAGTGTCCCCTCCACCGCGTCGCCGACCGCTTGCAGCTCGGCGACCCAGAGGTGCTCGATGAGATCCCCTTCGCGAAGCCCGACCTTGACGAAGAAGTCCCGCTGGTCGGGACCGGCTGCGCGCAGCTGTTCGACAAAGAAATCGAACGTCTCCCGCGCTTGCTCCATGGCGGCGTCCATGGCTTCATCGTCGTTTTCGGTACCGAAAATGCTCGCCGCCTTGCCGCCGGCCGCGGGCGCGTCGTCGCTCTCGCCGTCCGGCATGACCGAAGCTTGGTGTGGCGCTTCGGCGTCTGCGAAGACCTCTCGATAATCCTCGTCGCTCCACGGCACACCCCACAGTCCGGCTTCGGTCAGACCTCGACTCACACTGCCGTGCATGACCTTCCATGAACGCTCGTTCGTCTGCCGCCTCTCTTCGGACACCCGAGCGGAAATGTAGGCGACGACCTCACCGCCCAGAAGCAGCGCGACGGACTCTCCATCCTTCGCCCACCGGAATTGAATCTCTGCCAACGCCGGCGGCTCTCGGCGCGGTTCCGACGCCGTAAAGCCGATGGCCGCGGGGAGTGGATTCGGCACATATTTCTCGAGCTCACTTTGCTCGGGTGCCGCAACGCGGTTGTAGACCCAGCAAAGTCGGGCCCCTTCGAATTGCCCGTTGCCGGTCTCAGTCTCCGGACCCAGGAGGTAGAGGTAGGCGACTGTCCCGTCGTCCTCCAGCACCGCCTGCCGGTCCGAGAGAGGGTGCAAGCTGGACACGACAGCCAACGATCGGTCCTCTTGCGCCTCGCTACTGCCCTTCGATCTTCTGGTCAGCAACACGATGAGGAGAGCGGCCACTACGAGAACAAAAAACAAGAGCTCTTGCAATCTAGACACCTCCAGGTGATGGGCTGCTAACCGAGACCCCTTCGTGCTGCTCGGCACCGTCACAGGACGATCGATCATCGGTTGCCAGATGGCCGGACGGCGGCCCGAGGAGGCACAGCCGAATCCCATCGCCGCAGGTCGGCAGTATGGGCTCCTGCGCACCCCCTGTCAAACTGAGACCATGGGTCCTTCTCCCATCGGTGCAGTGACCGATTTCGACGATAGGATCGCCACCTCCACTCACTCCCTGTTCGTCGGAGGCCCGATGAAGACACTCGCTCGATTGCTCCCCGCCCTCTTCCTGATCGCCGCTGCTGAAACGACGATCGCAACTGAGAAACGACCCATGGTGGCGGAGGACTACTACCGGTTCACCTTCGTCAGCTCGCCGCAGATCGCACCGGACGAGAGCGAGGTCGTCTTCGTCGCCGCTCGGGTGAGCGACGATCGCCGCGGGCGCGAATCGAGCCTTTGGCTGGTCTCGACGAACGGTGACGGGGAGCCGCGGCGACTCACTTCAGGCCAGAAGGACTCGCATCCACGTTGGTCGCCCGATGGCTCGCGCATCGCCTTCTTGCGCCCGGTGGCGAGCTCGGACAAGGACGACGCCAAGAAGGCATCACAGATCTTCACGCTGCGCCGCGACGGCGGTGAGGCGCAGCCCTTGACCGCCATCGAAGGTGGTGTCTCGGCGTTCACCTGGTCGCCGGACGGCAAGCGCCTGCTGATCGAGCGCCGCACCGAACCTCCTTCCGAGACAGACGGCGAGCCGAGCTCGAACGACAAGAGCGACCAGGACGAGGAGGGCGAGGAGGGCGAGACGGACGACCAGGACGAGGAGGATCCCGAGCCCGACGTGCGAGTGATCCGCGACACCAAGTACAAGAGGGATGGTCGCGGCTACCTCGACACCAAGCGCAATCACTTCTGGCTCTTTCACATCGAATCCGAGTCTCTGCGCCAGCTGACGGACGGCGCGGACTGGACCGACTCGAATCCTGCTTTCTCACCGGACGGCAAGCAGCTCGCTTTCGACGCCGATCACTCCGGCGACGAGTTCGACGGCGGCTCGAACGACGACCTGTGGATCCTCGAGATCGATTCCAGCCAACCGGCCGACGAGACCGCGACGGCCTCCGAAGCGGAGCTGCCGAAGCTGCAGCAGCTCACGGAGCACCCACATTCCGACACCTCGCCCAGCTGGTCGCCCGACGGCCAGTGGATCGCCTACCTGCACACCGACGGCCCCTTCGAGCAAACCGATGTCCTGCTCCGCCCAGCCACCGGCGGCGAGCCGCGCAACCTGACCCCCGACTTCGACCGGCATCCCTCGAGCCTCCGCTGGTCGACAGATGGCCGTACCCTCTTCTTCATCGCCAGCGATCGCGGCGCCCGTCGCCTCTTCGCCCTCGATGTCGACAGCGGTCGGACTCGCCGCGTGCTGGACGACGACGTCTCGGTGGGTCATCTCGAGATCTCACCGCGCGGGAACCTACTGACCTTCACCCTACAAGACGAACAGCACCTGCCCGAGGTGTGGGTCAGCCGGACCGACGGCCAGGGCGCACGCCCCCTGACCCAATTGAACGCTGAGCTGCTGTCGGAGCTGGCCCTCGGCCGTCTCGAACCGCTCGAATTCACCAACGAGGCGGGCATGACTGTGCAGGGCTTCGTGCTCGCGCCCGTCGGCCTGCAAGCGGGCTCGACCTACCCCCTCGTACTCAACATCAAGGGCGGTCCCGGCGGCATGTGGGGCCATCTCTGGTTCCACGAGTTCCAGATGTTGGCTGGCAAGGGCTGGGGAGTCGCCTTCGTCAACTACCGCGGCAGCAACGGCTATGGCGACGCTCACCAGAAGGCCGTGCGCCTGGACTACGGCGGTGCCGACTATCGCGACAACATGCAGTTCCTCGACGCCGTGCTCGAGCGCTACTCCTGGATCGATCGCGAGCGTCTCTTCGTCACCGGCGGCAGCCACGGCGGCTTCCTGACCAATTGGATCATCACCCAGACCGACCGCTTCCGCGCCGCGGTCACCCAGCGTAGCGTCTCCAGCTGGATCTCAGAGGCCGGCACCCAGCAGTACACACCACGCCAGATGCGCAACGAGTTCGGCGGCACCCTGTGGGACAACTTCGACCTGTATTGGGATCGCTCACCGCTCAAATACGCCGATCGGATCAAGACACCGACCCTCATCCTGCACAGCGACGAGGACCACATCTGCCCCATCGGCCAAGCGCAAGAGTTCTTCTACGCCCTCAAAGCCCACGGCGTCGAAACCGAGCTGGTGATTTTCCGCGGCGAGGGCCATGGCCTGTCGCGCCGCGGCACCCCGATCAACCTCGTCGAGCGCCTACGGCGCATCATCGACTGGTTCGAGCGCCACCTTTAGGCGGAGCGCCAGGCTGCCATAACCGCTTGCGTGCGTTGAATGGCACTCGACGCACCGCCAGAAAAAAATCCCTCGACGGTGGACCAAATCGGCGGCTAATGTCGCCGCTATCTCTGAGGAGGCGCACTCCGCCGGCCGAATCGACCGGCGAGCGGCCTCACGACATCTTTGCTCGGACGGAGGGGGATCCGTATCCGAACCCGCAACAGGAGACTTCCATGATTCGCCAGCTGACTTTCCGACGCACCCTGTTCTTCGCTCTCGTTACCCTTCTTGCCGTCGGCGCGACCACGATACTGCTGCCGCCGCAAACCGAGGCGGTGGGCTGTACCGGCAACACACACTCCCCGGTGGAACGCGAATGGGTGCTCACTCCAGAAGCCCTGGAGCGGACCGAGTCCGGGTTTGACTGTACCTCCGCTGCCCGACCGATCTGTCGCGAGGAGTGCATCGTCGCCTGTGGTGAGAACATTCCCCAGGGCAAATTCGCCTGCTTCGCTAACTAGCGTTCGGATTGGCCACTCGTTTGTCGCGGTGCATCCGATAAGCTGTCGCCCGATGGGCGCGACCGCCAATGGAGACATCACCGGCCTCCTCGTTGCCTGGAACGGTGGCGACGAGGAGGCGTTGGTGCAATTGATGCCCCTGGTCTACCGTCGGCTGAAGAGCATCGCCGGGCATCTGATGCGCCGTGAGCGGTTGGACCACACTCTCGAGACCTCGGCCTTGGTCAACGAGGCGTTCTTGCGCCTCGCCGATCTGCACCGCATCGACTGGAAGCATCGGGCACACTTCTATGCCATGGGCGCTCGCATCATGCGTCGGGTGTTGGTGGACCACGCCAAGCACCACGGCCGGGTCAAGCGCGGCGGCCGCGCCCAGCGGGTCGAGACCGCCGAGCTCCAGGTACTACCGGGCGGTCGGGCGCCGGACGTGATCGCGGTCGACGAGGCGATGAGCGAGCTCGAGAAGCACGACGTCGAGCTGGCAAGGCTCGTCGAGCTGCGCTTCTTCGGCGGCTTGGGGCGGACGGAGATCGCAGCGGTGATGGACATGTCGCCTTCGACCATCAAGCGCCGCTGGACGGCGGCGCGTGCCTGGCTGCTGTGCTACCTCTCGGCGGAGACAGGATGAAGGCGCAGCCCTGGCAGAAGGTGTTCTCCGTCTTCGAGCAAGCGGTCGACCGGCCACCCGATGAACGACAGACGTTTCTCGATCGCGCCTGCGGCGACGACTCGGCGCTGCGCCAAGGGGTCGAGATGCTCTTCGCCGCTGACGAGGAGGAAGGCGCCTCCATCCTCGATCGGCCGATCGTCGAAAGACTGGGGCCCAGCGAGGCCCTGTCACACGGCATAAGGTCGAACGGGGCACGGTCGAGCGCAGACCCGACGAGCGAGGTGCCCCTCGCTGATGCAACCTGGACCGCCACCGCCGAGGTCGGCGGCCAAGCCCCGGACGGCTACCCGGCCTACCCTCTGCCCAAGGACAACATCGGCCCCTACCGGATCCTGCGACGCGTCGGCCAAGGCGGCATGAGCACGGTCTACTTGGCGGTGCGCGACGACGACGTCTACCGTCGACAGGTTGTCATCAAGGTGGTGCGCGGTGATCGCGAGACCGAATCGATGCTCCGGCGGCTCCGGGTCGAGCGCCAGATCCTGGCCAATCTCGAGCATCCCAACATTGCCCGGCTCTACGACGGCGGCAATACTACCGAGGGCCTGCCGTACTTCGTAATGGAGTACATCGACGGTCTGCAGATCGACACCTATTGCAAACAGTACCGGCTATCGGTCGACGACCGCCTGAACCTGTTCAAGCAAGTCTGCGCCGCGGTCCACTACGCACACCAGAATCTCGTCGTCCATCGCGATATCAAGCCCTCCAACATCCTGGTTACCGCCGATGGCGTGCCCAAGCTGCTCGATTTCGGCATCGCCAAGCTGCTCAATCCCGGCCTGGTGGCGTCCGAGATCGAGCCGACCGCCACCTGGCAGCGCATGCTGACGCCGAGTTATGCCAGCCCGGAGCAGATCCGCGGCAAGCTGGTGACCACGGTCAGCGACGTCTACTCCCTCGGCGTTCTGCTCTACGAGCTGCTCACCGGCCGCCTGCCCTACGAGATGCACGGCCGCTCGGCACACGAGATCGAGCGCCTGCTGACCGAGACCGAGCCACCCAAGCCGAGCCAGGTGGTCGCCCAGTCGACCACCTCCGGCAGGCCCAGCGAATCCGAGAAGCCTGCTGCGAAGACGGGTGGCGACAGCGCGGAAGAGCCCGAGCCACAATCGAGCCGCGCCTTGACCCGATCCCTCACCGGCGACCTCGATGCCATCGTGCTCAAGGCGCTGCGCTCGACACCACCCCAGCGCTACGACTCGGTGGAGCGTTTCGCCGCCGATATCGAACGCTTTCAACAAGGCCTACCCGTGGCAGCCCGCAGCGGAGGCTGGCGCTACCGCGCAACCAAATTCGTTCGCCGCAACCGTCGCGGCGTTGCGGCTTTGGTGGCCCTGGCGATCCTGCTTCTCGGATTCGCGGGTGCCCTCTTGCTACAGAACGAGCGTGTCCGACAGCAACGGGATCAAGCGCAGCTCGAAAGCGCCAAGAAGTCCCAGGTGGTGTCGTTGATCCTCGACATCTTCGAGCTCAGCGATCCCTATGTGGTTCCAGACGCCGAGCTCACGGTGCGCGAGGCACTCGAGCACAGCGTGCCGCTCCTGGCCGACGGACTCGACGAGCAGCCCGACGTGCGCGCCGAGCTGCTGCACGCCGCGGGCTCGATCCTCAGCGTCCTCGGTGTCTACTCCGGGGCCGAGGAGCAGCTCACCGAGGCGCTCGAGATTCGCCGCGGCCTGTACGGCGACGACTCGCCTTCCGTCGCCCGATCGATGAGCGCTCTGGCGGCGGTGCGCCGGGAGCTCGACGACGATCTGAGCGAGGCCGAGCGGCTGGCGCGTGAGGCGGTCGAAGTCCTGCGCCAGCGCCTCGGCCCGGAGCATCCCGATCTGACCGACCCACTCCTCGAGTGGGTGGCGGTGCTGTGCTACCGCGGCAAGCACGAGGCTGCCGCCCCGATCGCCGAGGAAGTCCTCAGCTTGACCCGCCAGCTGCCGGCTGAGGACGATCGACAGGTCGCCGCCCTGGAGTATCTGGCCTACATCCACAGCCACCGTGGCGACTATCGCGAGGCGGTCGCCCACAACCGCCAGGCGGTGGCGCTGCAAAAGAAGCTCTACGGCGAAAAGTACCCCGGGCAGATCGCCACCCTGAGCAACCTCGGCTTGCAGCTGCGTCGCATGGGCGAGCTGCAGGCGGCGCAGCAGACTTACGAAGAAGCGCTACGGCTCCAGGCCGTGACCTTCGGCGAGCGCTACGCCGACCTCATCCTGATTCAGAATTACGCTGGCGTGCACTATGCCATGGGTGACTTCAGCAATGCCGAAGCCTCCTATCGTCAGGCTCTGGCCATCGTTCTCGACCGCTATGGCTCGGACCATTGGCGGGTCCTCTCCCTCGGTCTGCGCATCGCCCGCACCCGGACCCACCAAGGGTCAGCCGCAGAAGCCGAGCGCGACATCCGGAACCTGCTGGCACGTCGCCTGGTGGCCGATGACCACCGGTTGAATGTCGAAGCTCACAGTGTCCTCGGCGAGAGCCTGAGTGTCCAGGGCCGCTGTGCCGAGGCAGAGCCGACCCTGGTGACGAGCTTCGAGGCGATGCTCGGCAAAACGAAAAAGGTGCGCTTCCGCCAAGACGCCTTCGACCGCCTGCGGGATCACTTCGAGCGCTGCGGCACGCCGGCGGCGAGCGAGCGCTTTGCCGCGATGCTGGAGTCGACTTGAAAGCCTCGGCGACGAGAGCGTCTATCGATGCCCGTTTCGGCTCACACCGTTTCGGCTCATACCACCGCAGTGGGCTCCTGCCCCGTAGACCTTGGCAGAGCCTGCCTGGCACGGCAGAATTCGCCGCAAGATCTCCCTGTCCGTCAACCCCAGAACCCTCAACCAAGGAGATAGCCATGCAAGCCCAGACGCAAGTCCAGGCCGGTCGCCTCGACGACGGCCAGCCGCTGGTCGAGCCGCCCGCCTAGGAGCGGCCCTACCGCCTATTCCGTCCGCAACACCTCCGCCGGATCGACCCTGGCAGCCCGCCAGGCCGGTCCGGCGGCGGCGACCACACCGACCAGCAAGAGCGCTAGGGCCACACCTGCGAAGCTCACCGGGTCGCCCGGTGAAACCTCGAAAAGGAAGCCGCGCAACAGACGTGCCAGGCCCCAAGCCGCCGCCAACCCGACCGCCGTTCCGGCCGCCACTGCGACCAGCCCACGGCCGACGACCTGGCGCCAAAGCTGCAGCGGCGCCGCGCCCATGGCCATGCGCAGGCCGATCTCGCCGCGTCGCCGGGTCACCTGATACGACACGACGCCGTAGATGCCGACCGCCCCAAGGGCAAGGCCCAAGCCCCCCATCAAGAGCAGAAAGAACCTCAGGCGCAAAGGCTCGGCCATGGCGTCAGCGACAACCCGTGACAGGGGGGTAACTCGGGCCACCGCCACCCGTGGATCGATTTCGCGCATCGCGACTCGCAGGCTGCTGACCAGGGTCAACGGCTCGACGTCGCTACGCAGCAGCAGGGTGTTGCGGTTGCCGACCCAGGCGCGCTGCTGATGAGGCCGATAGAGGACCATGGTGTTGGCCCCGGTCAGCGAGCGCATCCGGACCTCCTCCACCACCCCGACGACGGTGAGCCACTGGCTGAAGCCCTCGTTGCCGCTCTGGATCCGTTGGCCGATCGGGTCGGCGCCAGGCCACGCCCGGCGGGCGAACGACTCGCTGATGAGGGCGACCGGCAAGCTGTCTGCTTGATCACTCGGCTCGAACAGGCGACCGCGGCGCAGCTCGATCCCAGCAGCCTCGAAGTAGTCCAAGGTAGCGCTGCGCCAGAAGCTGTTGGGTGCCTGGTCACCGAGCTCGGGCCGGCTCTCGATCCGTACCGTCGCCTGCATGCCGCCATCGCGCAGCGGAAGGCGGTTGGTCAAGCCGGCCGCGACGACGCCGGGCAGCGCTGCGGCGCGCTCGACCGCGGCGTCGAAGAACGCCTTGCCGTCGACCTCGCCCATCTCGCTCGAGCTGAGGACGAGATCGACCGCTAGAACACCCGCGGGATCGAGCCCCGGATC
>JBCCGX010000034.1:0-21775 GCA_039029035.1 Acidobacteriota bacterium
CGCCTACTCCACCAGCTTGTTTTCCACCGCGTAGCGAACGATCTCGGCAGTGGATTGCATGGCCATCTTTTCCAGGATACGCCGGCGGTAGGTACTGACCGTCTTGACACTGATCGCCAGATGCTGCCCGATCTCGGTCACCGTCTTGCCCGAGGCGAGCAACCGCATGACTTCCATTTCGCGTCCGGACAGACGCTCGTGCAGCGGTCCCGTGTAGTCCGGGTCGAGGTTGAAGGCCAGGCGCTCGGCGACTTCCGCGCTGATGAACTTTCCGCCGCTATTGACCTTGCGAATCGCCCGAATGAGTGTCTCTGAGGGTGCACCCTTGGTCACATAGCCGTTCGCGCCGGCGCGCAACAAGCGGATGGCATAGCGGTCCTCCGGGTGCAGGCTAAGGACCAGCACGGCGGCGCGGTGTGGTGGCTTCTTGAGGCTGGTCAGAACCTCCATGCCACTCATCCCCGGCAAGGAGATGTCGAGGATGATCACATCCGGATCATGCTGTAAGGCCAAGCTGAGGCCTTCTTCACCGCTCGCCGCTTCGGCGATGATATTGATGTCCGTCGCCCCATCTAGGAGGCTCCGAATACCCGTTCGGACAATTGGGTGGTCGTCGATGATCAGCACTCGGATCATGTGCGGTCCAATCCTGCCTGGGTCGAAGCGTCTGGCTCCCCGGGGTCGGTTGAGAAATAATATGTGTTCGCTATATTCAACATTCTAGCATGCCACAAAGAACGGAAGACGACTTAGGGTGAAGATCGAACGCTACCCTCGCCTCGCCTCCTTCCTGAGCTCAGGAATCGACGCGCGAACCGCTGAAGCGACCTTTCTGCAACGCGTCCGCATCACCAACGTCTGCACGTCGACGTTTATCGTCCTGGCGATCCCCTTCTTGGTTCTCGCCATCGTTCGCGGCGAGCTGCGCCTTGCGGCAACTCTGCTTGCTGCGGTGCTGATTGCTGGTGGCAACATCGCCCTCCTGCGCCGCCTGCATCGCCCTCGGTTGTCGGCCAACATCACCATCTCTTGCGCCTACGCGATGTTGATCCTAGCGTCTTTCCCACGCTGGGATTTGACCGATCCGAGCCTCGGCTGGCTCTACCTTATTGCACTGGCCTCGGTCCTCACCGTCGGTTTGCGCGCAGGCTGGATATGGATCGTCATCATCCTGTTGACCTTGGTCACCTCTTGGCACTTTACGCCACCTGTCGACACGCAGCCTGCCGGCATGCAGTCCGTCGACACGGTAGCGCAGACCTGGGTCGAAACCGATCCCTTGCAGGACCTGCTGCATCGGATTGCCGCCGTGCTCGCGGTCGGATTTCTGACCACCGTCGCGGTCGGATTCCAGCGTCAAACGGCATCCAGTCTGGAAGAAGAGGTCGCGGTTCGTAAACGTGCCGAACAGGAAGCGCGAGCCGCGGACCGCGTCAAGAGCGAGTTCCTGGCCAACGTCAGCCACGAGATTCGCACCCCGATGAATGGCGTCATCGGCATGGCCGACCTCCTGCTTCGATCCGACTTGCCCAAGACTCAGCGGCGCCAGGTCGAAGCGATCAATACGTCCGGTGAAACGCTGCTGGCGCTGGTCAACGACCTGCTCGATTTCTCCAAAATGGAGGCTGGAAAGCTGTCGCTCTACGTGGTGGACTTTCGCCTACGTGAGCTGCTCGAGAAGGCCGTTGCTCTGCTCGCGCCGCGGGCCGACCAGAACGGTATCGATCTCCGCTTGGTGATCGACGAGGACATGCCGGACGAGCTCTACGGCGACGCACAACGATTGCGACAGGTCCTTTTGAACTTGCTTGGCAATGCCATCAAGTTCACCCCGCGCGGCAGTGTCGCGGTCAGCGTTACCCGCGAGGAGAGAAACAACGACGAGCTCTGGGCTCGGTTCGCCGTGCGCGATACCGGCATCGGCATCTCGGCGAAGAGCCAGGAAGGACTCTTTGCCCCCTTCACCCAGGCGGATTCGACCTCGGCGCGCAAGTTTGGTGGTACGGGTCTGGGCCTCGCGATCTCCAAGAGCCTGGTCGAGATGATGGGCGGCGAGATCGGCCTCGAGAGCACCCGGGGGGTCGGCTCGACCTTCTGGTTTCGCTTACCACTCTGGCTACCGCGCAAGTCTCTGAATTCGAAGGCTCGCGACTCGGCGGCGGCACCTGGAGCCTCGAGCCAAGATAAGCAACAGCGCAGCGCTTTCCGCGTTCTGGTGGTCGACGACGACGGCATCAACCGACTGGTCGCGGAGAGCCATCTGGAAGAGATGGGCTTCCGCGCCGTCACGGCGGAGAGTGGTAAGCGGGCCCTACAGCTTTTCACCCGCCAACGGTTCGATGCCATCTTGATGGATTGCCAGATGCCCGAGATCGACGGCTATGAGACCGTGCGTCGAATCCGTCGGCAAGAGAATCCCGATCGCCGGGTAACAATTATCGGCATCACCGCCCACGCCATGAAGGGTGAGCGGCGGCGGTGCCTGGAGGCTGGGATGGATGACTACATCTCGAAGCCTCTGCGCGGCGAGCATCTCGGTAAAGTCCTCGACTATTGGCTTGCCAACGGCAATCGAGTGGTCGAGAAACCCGAGCCGGCCTTGAGCGAGCGGCTCGAGCCCGGTCCGCTCGCGACCGCCAAACGACTCGGCGAAAAAACCGGCCGCGATCTGGTCACCCAGATGGTCGAGCTCTATGTTCAAGAGGGGCCGGAGCGCATCGACGCCATGCGCCGCGCCCTAGCCGAGAACGATACCCGGAGACTTGCCAAGGCGGCGCACGCTCTGGGCGGCAGCGCGGTCTATCTCGGCGCAGGCAAGCTGACGGAGCTCTGTCGGGAACTCGAGGATCAGGCGAGAGCAGAGGCTATCGAACGCTGCCGTGCGAGCCTGCGCAAAATCGAGCACGAGCACAAGCGACTCTTGGAAGAGCTGCCACAGGCCGAGCAAGACTTCGACGATCGCTGAAGCGACCGCGTGAGGTTCGCGAGATCCCGCTCAGTCCGACCCAGCGCCTGTCTCGAAAGCGACCACGGCACTGTCTTCCGAGTCGTGCACCTCGATCAGAGGAAGGATCTGGCTGAGCTCGAGAATGTCGCGGATCT
Organism: Acidobacteriota bacterium; assembly: GCA_039029035.1. GTDB lineage: Bacteria > Acidobacteriota > Thermoanaerobaculia > Multivoradales > J023 > JAAELT01. Next base: position 3,103 of record JBCCGX010000034.1, read on the forward strand.
GGCCGCGCACATGCACCAGCTTGACCTTGCTGTCGAACCGCTCCGCTAGCCGGATACTCGCCACCAGCTCACCGATCCCAGCGCTATCGATCTTCGAAACTTCCGATAAGTTGAGCAGGATCTTGGTCCAGCTCGAAGCCAGAAGCTCATTCATCACCTCACGCAGGAGCTGGTCGCCGGTACCGGAAACCAGGCGCCCCTGGAGATCTACGACGATCACATCTTCGACTTTGCGTACGTCGACTCTCATTCCTTATCCTGATTTGGCAGAACTCATGTAGTACACGGTGACCAGATGACGGGGATCATAACATGAGCAGTGCTGATAAAGTCGCGCTCACAAACGTACCGAATGGCGCAGCAGCGAAGAGCTGGTAGCGTCGGCGAGCGGAGGCAACGTGGCGCGAAAACGGATCCGGATTTCGCTCGGCATCTGGATTTTTCTGATTATCGGTAGTCTCGTCGCGCTGACAGCTGGCGGCGCGTTGGTCGCGACGTTTATCCTGGGCGATCGGTTCGCTCGCCAATCGGCGGCCGAGGCGGTCGATGCCAGTCAGTCGGTCCGCACCGTGCTGCAACAGCAACGCTACCGGCAGCTGCAGCTGATCTCGAGAATCTTCGAGTCCGAGCGTCTGCTCACCACCTACCTTGCCGAGGCGGCGGAAGCTCGTGACCCGGCATCGATCCTCGAGTCTCTCGAGGGGTATCAGAATCGCCTGAGCTTCGATCTCGCCGTCGTGCTCGACGTCAACGGCATCGTTTTGGCGCGCACGGATGATCGTCAGGCCTTTGGCGAAGACCTGTCCGCGGATCCGATCGTCACCGTGGCCCTGGAGGAAATGCAGGCTTTCGGCACCTGGCCCCAAGGCGACGATCTCTTCCACGCCGTGGCGCTGCCCCTGGTGAGCAACTTCGATCAGGTGGGTTTCATCATCGTCGCCTTCTCGATCAACGATGCGTTGGCTCGTCAGATTCAGCGCATCGGCGACGCGGAGACGGTCTTCCTGACCAATTCGCCGACCGGACCGGCGGTCGCTGCCTCGACACTGGCCCCTGCTACGGCCACCGAGCTGGTGTCCGGCCTGCGTCTCAAAGGCGAGATTCTCGGACGAGTCACCCAGCGGGCCGAAACGGTCGACAAGGTCGACCTCGAGGTTCTCGACCGAAGCTACGTCGCCTTCTTGGCGCCGCTGCGTGATGCTGCCGAGGCGCCGATCGGTGCCGCTGTCACCTTGACCTCGCTCAACGAGCGTCTGTCCGACTACCGACTCTTGCAGCTCCTGCTCCTCGGCCTCGGTACGGCTTCGGTGATCGCCGGACTGCTCGCAGCACAGGTCTTGTCTCGCCGCACACAACAGCCCCTGAGTCTGTTGGCGACCGCCGCCGAACGGGCCGGCCAGGGGGACTACTCGGCCCCTCTACCCACCGCCGGTTCCGGCGAGATCGGCCAGCTCAGAGATTCACTCGACGGGCTGCTCGGCGAGCTCGGCGGCAAGCAAGCGCTGGAGCATTTCGTTTCGCGAATCAATCGTTATCTGCCCGAGCCCGGGCGGGGCGTGACGTTGGATCGTCCGCAAGCCAACCGCGCCACGCTCCTGGCGATCGAGCTGCGGCGCTTCGCCAACCCGAAGATCGGCCACGATCCGGAGGAGGCGCTGGGACGGATGTCGCGCGACTTGCACCGCATTCAGACCGCAACGACATCACGCCAAGGCCGGCTCGAAGCGGTGTCGGGGCATCGCGTGCTGGCTTCGTTCATTGGTGACGGCGGCGCCTTTCGAGCGCTCTCCGCAGCGACCGAGGTCCTGCACCTCCTTTCCGAGCGCGAAAACGTCTTCGATGAGGCGGAGCCGCCGGTTGTGACCCTGGCCGGCGGCCCGGTGGTGACTGGCTCGGTGGTGTGGAACGACCAACCTTCGCCGGCCGTTGCCGGGCTGCCGATCCACCAGCTCGAGTCCTTGTTGCGTGAAGCCACACCCGGCGAGATCTTCCTGTCGAAGGCCGTTCACGCCGAGCTCGCCGAAACCTTCCAGCGAACTGGGGCCGAAGTCCGCATGCAGCGCGGCCTGTTGAGCCCGCAGCCGCTCATTGCGCTGAGTAGTGAGCTGGCGGCACATGTCACCGGCTTCGTTGCACCTGCAGCATCCGCCACGACCGCCAGCGGCTTCCCGGGCCAGAATCCGACGTTGGCGGACGTGCGACCTGGGGCGGTCCTGGGCAATCGCTACGATGTGCTGGCGGAGCTCGGCGCTGGCCAGAGGGGTCCGATCTACAAAGCCCAGGATCGCGAGCTCGGCGACCTGGTCGTACTGAAGATGCTCAAGCCGGAGATCGCCTCCGATCCGAGTCGTTTCGAGCGCCTCAGACAAGTGATCCAACAGGCTCGGACCTTACGCCATCCCAACATCCTCGGTGTGCTCGACTTCGCCGAGACCGACGGCATGCTCTATGTCGCGGTCGAGTTCGTGCGGGCGACGAACCTACGCTTTCTGCTGGACCGAGGAGGCCGTATGGGCCTGGCCGCGGGGCTCTATCTGGCGAGACAGCTCGGTTGGGGGCTCGCGGCGGCACATCGCGAGGGGCTGTTGCATCTTGGTATCAAGCCGGAGAACGTCTTGGTCGAGCCACAGGGACAGGCCAAGTGGATGGACTTCGGCTTTTCGGCCCCGAGCCTCTCGGGTGCCGTGAGCGCCTCCATCGGATCCGGCGCAGCTTACCTGGCACCGGAACAGCTCGAAGGGCAGGCTGGGGACTCCCGAACCGATGTCTACGCCCTGGGCGTCGTGCTCTACGAAATGTTCACCGGGCAAACCCCTTACTCCGGCGCCAGCCCTGACGAGATTCGGCAACAGCACTTGATGCAAGACCCGGCACCGCCGAGCACCATGGCCGAGGCCATGCCGCCACAGCTCGAGCAGATCATCCTAAGGAGCCTCGCCAAAACGGCCGACCAGCGCCACGGATCCGTCGAAGAATGGCTCGCCGAGCTCGAAGCGGTCCGCCCACTCGACACCTGAAAGCTCGACGGAGCGCAAGATTCGGCGCCGCCGCGGTTTACAGGCTAGCAGGCTGTGGTGAAAGTCCGCCGCTGGCGAGAGCGAGAGATTTTTTGCTAGATCCAGGCGCCAAACTACAGGCATACTGGAGTATTTCGCGGATTTGGCAACACAGAGATAGCGGAAGAGATCCGCTCGCAGCGCGGCGCGACTTTTGCCACAGCCTGCTAGACAGCCCACAGCGACATGCGGGCTGTGAATCCCGTCCGAGATGGCCATGGCGCTGAGCCTGCAGGAGCAAGAACATGATTCGGATCGACGCGTACTGGCCCGGGTGGCGGCCGGTGACGTCGAATCGTTCGGCGTGCTCGTGGAACGCCACGAGAAACGCCTCACCGGTCTGTGCGAGCGTATGTTGCACAACACCAGTGAAGCCCAAGAGGCTGCCCAGGAGGTCTTCCTCAAGGCCTTCCGCAAAGCCGGTTCATTCCAACCCAAGGGGCAGGTCTACACATGGCTCTATCGCATCGCTGTCAATCACTGTTTGAATCTGCTCCGTCGTCGGCGGCTGGCGAAGTTCTTGTCCTTTGGCGACGTCGGTCGATCCACGGTGGACAGCGACGAAGACGGACCGCTCTTCGACCCAGAAGACTCGGCGCCGGACGCCGAGCAACGTTTGGCGACCGCTCGCCGGTGGCGCCAGACCCGAGAGCTGATTGCAGCTCTGCCAGCGGCCCAGCGAGCCGTCTTGACCTTGGCGAAGTTCGAAGGCCTGTCTTATCGGGAAATCGCCGAGGTTTTGGAGATCACCGAAGGCGCCGTGGAAAGCCGACTGTTTCGCGCCATGCAGCGCCTGCGTAAGGCGCAAGAAACTATGGGCTAGAGTGTTGCACTACCAGGAGCCGGATCGCAGACAGGGAGAGACGCCACTCATGAACCGCAAAAACGACCGTCAGCTGCTACAGCTTCTGATGCAGCGTCGCCAACGAGCCGAGATGTCTATCGACGAGGCGGATCGGATCGAGCAGCGGCTCCGGGCGGACGATGAGCTGCAATCGAGCTACGAGCAGCTTGCCGGAACCTGGGACGGCCTGCAGCTACCCGAGCCCGCTGCGACGCCGCCGGGCTTCGCGCAACATGTCCTACAGGCAGCCCGCAAGATCCGCGATCATGAGCTGAGCTGGGCGCTGGCGCCGACATGGGCACGTCTCGGCGCTGCTGCGGCACTGGTCGCCGGACTCACCGTCGGCGTGACCTTCGGTGGCGCCATCACAGACAGCTCACCTTTCGAGCCTGAGGGCATCTATGCCGACGTAGACGCCGTACCCTTGAGCCTGGCGGAAGCCTATTGGCTGGCGTTGGAAGGCGACGAGACCTTGTTTGCAGAGGAATCGGACAGTGTCGAGGGCCGTCTCCAGTGAGGCGTTGGTGGCTACTGATCGCCCTGCTGCTCTCCCTGGGGCTCAATCTCGGCATGCTGGCGAGTCGCGCCCTGCAGCAACGCGAGGCGAACCGCAACCCGATCGTGGAGGATTCGGATCGGACGGATAGCCGGGTCCCGCGGGTGGTCTACCGGATGGCTGACGACCTGCGGCTTACAGGTGCTCAGCGGGACGAGTTCGTCGAGATTCAACGGACTTTCTTCGACCAGACGATCGACGCCCGCGGCCGGATGGCTTACTTCCAAAGTGAAGTCCGCCGAGAGATCACCTCGGATTCGCCAGACCGCGAAGCGCTGGACGAGATCTTGGACGGACTCTCCCTCGCCCATAGCGATCTGGAGCGCGCCTTCGTCACCAACCTCTTGGACACACGCGAGTTGCTCGACGACGAGCAGGAGAAACGTTACCGACACTTCCTGCGTCGCATGCGCCAGGTCCGGTCCCAGGTCGAGAGTCGTTTTCGCGAGCGGTGGAAAAAGGTAGGCGAACGTTGGCAACGTGGCGATCCCCGCTTGCGTGAACGCCCTCCGGGCGCGGGGCCATTCCGAGAACGTCGCTTGGGACGGCGACCATCCGGCGCGACCGAGCTCTTTCCCGAGCCAACGGCCCCCAAACAAGAATCGCCCCGCGAACGGGGCGAAAACGAGGAGGATTGAGGAAAACGTTGTTCGGACAGTCACTCGATAGATACGTTGGGAGCGACTATCCCGTCCAATCAGCGAGCTGAACGGGTCTCGCTGTCAGCTCGTTGCCAGCCGCGCTAGCTCGATGCGTCCGCCTCACGCAGGTACGGCTCGCAGGCGGTGAGGACCGCTGTGAACTCGCGCTCGAGCTCTTGCCATTCGGCAGTACCCTTCAAGTCGTCACTGTCGGCCCGTAGCTCGGCGATCTGGGCTCGCTTGCGAACACAGTCTGCTTTCGCCGCGGCCCACTCGCGCCGATTGTCGGCGTACTTGGTCATCTCGGTGGCCTGCTCGGTGTCGCCGGCCAGACGATAGGCCTCGGCAGCTTGGTCGAACTTCTCCAGATGACGATAGGCCAGCCCCCTCGCGCCCTGGGTGGCCCGAGCCAGATCCGGCTCTGGCGCCTTGTCCAAGGCCGCCTGCAGTTGCCTCAGAGCGTCGTCGTGACGCTCCAGGCGGATATAGGAACGACCTAGATCGTAATGCAGCCGCGGATCATCCGCACCGCTTGCCAGGGCCTTTTCGAAGCTCGTCACCGCAGCTTCGTAGTCCTGCGCTCCCATTGCGGCTCCACCGATCAATTTCAAGTTCTCCGCCGACAGCGACCCAGCGGCGAGCTTCCGGCCCAATTTGGCGGCCTTGCGGTACCAGTCGAGCTTGCGATTGGCATCGTTGGCGTCGTCCTGCGCTACGGTCATCGCGACATGGACCGCCAATAACCCGAGCGCCGAATCGTCGCGGTCCAAGTCGAAAGCGCCGGACAAGGCTTCGAAGCGTTTCTCGGGCTCTCCCAGCCGATTCGACACCTGGCCCAGAGCCATCCAGAGTGACTTGGACTTCGCATCGGCGGTCAACGCACGCTGCAGCGCGGCGGCGGCGTCTCGGTTGCGATCGGTCGCATGCGCCACTTTGGCCAGCATGCCATTAAAGCCCTGCCGCATGGATTCTGGGACTGCCGAGGGATCGAGTCGACCAAGACTGGACAGCGCATCACCGGGCTTGCCCGCCGTCAGCTGAACCTGAGCCAGCACCAGGCTGTGGCTGGCGTTACTCGGCGCGAGCTCGACGGCCTTTTGCAAAGACGCCGTTGCCGCGCCGAGCTGCTTCTGCCGATACAAAGAGCGGCCCAGCATGAAATGCCCCTCGGCGGTTTCCGGGCTGCGATCCACCAGTTCACGAAACGCCACGACGGCTTCGTCGTATCGTCCGTCCTGGTAGGCGGCGACGCCTTCTTCCCAGCCGGCGAGCAAAGGGACAGCCGAGAGAAAGCTGATCAGTATGAGACTGAGTGCCAAGCGGGACGCCATGTGGGATCTGCACATCGAAGAACTCCTTTTCGGTCCGGCTCCTCCTCACCCTGATAGACCGGTCCAACGCCAGGTAAGTTCCGAGATTCTCCGATCGAGTTACCACTTGAACCATTGTGCTAGTTGACTAGCACAATGACGCTGTGTATGCTGCTTGAGGCAACTGTCCGCCGGGTCCACTTCGCATGAGCCTTCCTATCGCCATCGAAAAAAGCAGTGCGGTGCCGCTCTACGCCCAACTGAGCGAACAGATCCGGCTATTGATTCGCCGAGGTACTTTGACTGCGGGAGATTCGATGCCGACGGTTCGTATGCTGGCGGTCGAGCTGAGGATCAATGCCAATACGGTCGCCCGGGTGTATCGCGATTTGCAGCGCGAGGGCCTCTTGCGACTCGAGCGAGGGGTTGGAACGTTCATTGCCGACTGCAGCGAGAGCCAGCCGGTTCGCCAGAAGGATTTCGAGACGGTAGCGACCAAGGCCGGCGAGCTGGTCGAGCTCGGCCAGCGGGCCGGTCTGCGGGTCGGTGAGATGACCCAGTTGGTCGAAAATCTCTGGAAGGAGAGATCCGATGTTCAAAGGTAGCTTCAATGTCATCAGTCTCGTGATCCTGGCGATCAGCGTCCTGGGCGCGGGTGCGTCACAGAAGATCAACCCCGGCCCGTGGGGCTTGATAATCCTCGTCTTGGGCCTGCTCGTCGCCGCCTCGCCACGCCAGTTCGAACAGTGGGAGCGCGGCATCCTGCTGCGGCTGGGCCGGTTTCAACGAGTGCTGGAACCGGGCATCTCATGGGTGATTCCAGGGGTCGACGCCCTCGCCGATGCAGTCGACATGAGGATCCGATCGACATCCTTCTCAGCCGAGAAGACTCTGACTCGCGATACGGTTCCGGTGAACGTCGACGCAGTGCTGTTCTGGGTGGTGGTCGACGCCAAGAAGGCGGTCCTGGAAGTCAAGCACTTCGAGAAGACGATCAGCTGGGCGGCTCAAACGACCCTGCGGGACGTCATCGGCAAGACCGAGCTGGTGCGGATGATCTCGGAAAGGGAGGCTCTCGATGAAGAGCTGCAGGCGATCATCGATGCCAAGACCTCCGAATGGGGGATTACGGTGCAGTCGGTCGAGATTCGCGATGTGCGAATCCCGGCGGAGCTCGAGGACGCGATGAGCCGCAAAGCCCAAGCCGATCGCGAGAAGGAGGCACGAGTCATCCTGGCCGAGTCCGAGTTGTTGGTTGCCGAGCAGATGGAAAAAGCCTCGGTGGTCTACGGCGAGAACCCCGCCGCGCTCAGAATTCGCGCGATGAACATGACCTACGAATCGATCAAAGAGAAGGGGGCCTTGATGGTTATCCCCTCGGGTATGGCCGAATCGATGAACCCGGGCGTGATCGGCATGGCAGCGGCCGGGTTCCAGGCGCCTGAAACCGGGTCATGACTTTCTGGGGCCCCGTTGCGGCGCGCCAACTACATCGCCGCCGGGTACGACTGCGGGACAGGTTGCTGCTTCAGGCGAGCCTGTTCCCTTTCTTCGATGGGGAGGGGCGAGTCAAAGCCAGCATGTTGGTCTGGCCAGATTCGGAGAGTATCGTCCTCTTACCACATCGCCCGCGTCTCTTCCGGGTGCCGCTACTGAGTGACGTGACGTTGCGTTCGGATCATCAAGCATTGGTCGACACCAACGCTGAGCGCGCAACAGAGATCACTGCCGGATGCTGGCATTACGATCCCTGGTGGCTCCTGCGAGAGCCGCGCTTCCACGGTCATTCGGCGGTTCCGGTACTCAAGGCGACGAACTGCGTGCAGCGGTTCGTCGACCCGGTCCGCGCCTGTTACTTCTCACGCGACCTCAGTCGCTTGGAAGCCCTCGGACTGGAGAAGAAGGGCTCGACCGATTCGACCCTTGTTCCGTTCGAGCCAGCTCATCTGCCAGAGCGACCCGCGACGGTTCCCTTGCAGAGACGGAGAGCCGCGAGCTGGCGACTCGATCCGTTTTGGCAACGCAGGCGCACCGAACCCATCTGACACGAGCGGCCACGTTAACAGGCTCTTGAAATTCAGCGAAAGGAGAACGACATGTCAGCGATGTTTCTGAAGCAATCCATCCGCCAGAGGCCTTTCACGGTTCTGGCCGCTATCCTGCTCGAGCTGATCGGGCTGCTGCATATTGTTCGGCTCTTCACCGGCTGGGACATCGCGATTGCCGACGCGACCGTCCCGGTTTGGTCCAGCGCTGTCGTCGCCGCTGTGCTCCTAGCCCTGGCCGGGCTGGTTTGGTGGGAGCTCTGGCGTTCCGGTCGCTACGCCCAGGAAGGGATCTAGTCTTGCGGCCCAGAACCCAACACCTTCTGCATCTCGCCGGGCTAGCCCTGCTCTTCTATTTCTTCGCTCTGACCGCTCGATCCTTCGGCGTGTCCGTAGCCGTATGGGTCTTTCTACCCCTAGCAGTCCTTTTCGAATGCCGCTTCTGGTGGAAGCTGTTCAAGCCGGGCGACGACGGGGACGCGCTGGGCTCTGATCCCAGCTGAGTCGGCGCAGGAGCTCATAGGCTGTCCGGCTCAAACTAGCTTCCCGCGGCGAGAGTGCAGCCGCTGCCGAGAGGTGCACCAGAGCTCGCTGATACCGCCGCAGATTCAGGTGAGCCAGCGCGAGAGTGCGGTGGCGCGTGGAAGGGTCTCTCGCTCTATCGTCCTGCAACCGTTCGATCGCGTCTTGCAGAAGCTCAGAATCAACTTCCGCATCTTCGAAGAAGAGCCGTACATCGGCCAGTGACTGAACTGATTGGCAGCGCACACAGCGGATCGGCCTGATGATGAACCACTGAGCACAAATCGGACAGCGCCACGAGCGCCTGACAGGCGCGCCCTGTAGGCTATCCCTTGCCGATGGGCGAATCCCGCTTCGACCAACGGAGTCCGATGTCCTCGATCGAAGCTCGAAGCCGGTCTGCGGCCCACTTCGGATTCTCGAGATGCTGGCTCGGGCTCTCTGATTGAACGGGTTGATAGCCAAAGCCTTTTCCAAGCAACCGATGGCTTCCTCTGAGGCCACAGCGACCCTGGCGAGCCATAGCCAGACGTCCTCGCAATGGGGATCGACCCGAGACGCATGGCGCAGGAGGTTGCGCGCCTGAGTCTTGTCTCCTGACTTCGCTGCCGCGATACCTCGCCGCAGGAGACTGTATGTTTCTCTCTGTTCCATATGCCGGATCAGCCTGAAGGACCAACATGACAGATCAAATCTCAGCCAGATTACGAGCCAGATCACGCTCGGGCTCGCGAGTGAGATCGTTCAGCCAGATCGGCGTCGACGGAACGCAGAACCGTCCCGGATGACGGCTGCGTTTCGAGTCGATAGAGTTAACGCCACCCGATCACCCGCAGTGCTCCCGAGACGCCAACGGAAAAGCAATGATTGACAGACAACCCGCCATCGTTCTGGTCGAGCCGCAACTGGCGGAGAACATCGGCGCAGCCGCCCGAGCGATGCTCAATTGCGGGCTGACCGACCTGCGGTTGGTGAAGCCGCGTGACGGCTGGCCCAATCCGAAGGCCCGGGCGATGGCTTCCGGAGCCGACCCCATCTTGGAAGAGGCACAGCTCTTCGAATCTCTGGCCGAGGCGGTCGCCGATCTACAAAGAGTCTACGCCACCACTGGCAGGCGGCGAGACATGCTCAAGCACGAGGTCACTCCGGCGGCGGCAGCCGAGGAGATTCGACGACATGCTGCCAAAGGCGAGCGCTGCGGCGTGCTCTTCGGGCGCGAGCGGATCGGCCTGACCAACGAAGAAGTCGTTCTCGCCGATGCGATCCTCACAGTGCCTCTCAACCCAGCTTTTCGCTCGCTCAACCTTGCTCAAGCCGTACTGTTGGTCGGTTACGAGTGGTTCCAGGCGGCCGATGAGACGCCACCCCGCCAGCGGATCGAGGTTGGCCACCCGAGGGCCACGCAAGCCGAGCTCGAGGGCTTCCTGGCACACCTGGAGGAAGCCTTGGACTCGAACGGCTATTTCCGGGTCGAAGCGATGCGACCTTCGAGTCTGCTTTCGATTCGTAATCTCTTCAGCCGTGCGGAGCTCACCGATCAGGAAGTGAGAACCTTGCACGGGATCGTGACAGCCCTGGTCGGCCGGCGTCGCGATCAGTTATAGGCATCTTGCCGCAACGCTTGTCATCATGTATGATGACCTGCTCTCGGCCCGCGGAGCACCTTCGGTCCCGCGGGCTTTCTCAACCCCATCTCCAGTCAGTCGAGATCTGCCCTCCTCCGATCATGTCTGACGTGTAACCGAGCAAGCTTTGCTCGCATTGAAAAGAGCGGCCCACTTCCTGGGGCCCGCGATCGAACACCACCAGGACAGGTCACTGACTGCGGAAGGAGCGATAACCATGAAAGACGGTCTTCATCCCGAGCTCAATCTCATCGAGGTCACGTGTGCCTGCGGCAACACGTTCCAGACCCACTCGACGCTCGACGAGCTCCGTCTCGAGATCTGCAACGATTGCCATCCGTTCTTTACCGGCAAGCAGAAGTTCGTCGATACCGCCGGCCGGGTGGAACGCTTCAAGCGTCGTTACGGCATCGAGAAAGCTCAGTAATCGAGAAGGCTCTGCAGTAGTCGATCTCTCCGGCAGTAGACCCGAGCTCGGAAGGCACCGAGCCGCCGGTACGCTCGACCCACTCAGCCTGGCGGGACATCGCCTACTGCTTCACCTCTCGGATTGACCTGATTCATCTGAGACGGACTGATGCGCGAAAAGCTCGCCCAACTCGAAAGCACCTATGACGACCTGACCCGCATGCTGGCGGATCCGGACGTCCTTGCTGATCAGGCGAAATATAGAGAAACCAACAAGGCGCTGTCGGAGATCGCGCCTGCCGTGGCTCTCTATCGTGAGCTTCAGAAGCTCGAAACCGAGCTTGCCGGCGCGGAGGAGATGCTCGCTAGTCTGCCGAAGGACGACGAGCTCTACCAGATGGCGCAAGAGGAGCGTGACGGCCTGAGCGAGAACATCGCCGAGTTGCTCGAGAAGATCCGGATCGAGCTGATCCCGAAGGATCCGAACGATAGCCGCAACGTGGTGCTCGAAGTCCGGGCCGGTACCGGCGGAGACGAAGCGACCCTGTTCGCGGCAGAGCTCTTCCGCATGTACACGCGCTACGCTGAGCACCAGGGTTGGAAAGTCAACATCCTGGACCTCTCCGAGTCCGAAGCCGGCGGCATGAAGGAGGTTGAGGCGATCGTCGAGGGCAAGGGCGCCTTCAGCCGTTTGAAGTACGAAGGCGGGGTGCACCGAGTGCAGCGGGTGCCTCAGACGGAAGCATCTGGTCGCATCCACACCTCGGCGGTCACCGTTGCCGTCCTGCCGGAAGCGGAAGAAGTCGAGATCGGCATCGACGAAAAAGATCTGCGTGTTGACCGCTACTGCTCCTCGGGCCCGGGGGGCCAAGGCGTCAACACCACTTATTCCGCCGTGCGCCTGACCCACGAGCCGACCGGCATCGTCGTCACCTGTCAGGACGAGCGCAGCCAAATCAAGAACAAGGCCAAGGCCTTGCGCGTGCTGAAGTCGCGCCTACTCCAAATGGAAGTCGACAAAGCCCAGGAGCAGCTCACCGCCGAGCGTCGCAAGATGGTCGGCTCCGGCGATCGCTCAGAGAAGATCCGTACTTACAACTTTCCGCAGAACCGTATTACGGATCACAGGATCAGCCTGACTCTGCACAAGCTGCCAGCAGTACTGCAAGGCGACCTCGACCCAGTGATCGACCCTCTCGCCAGCCATTTCCAGGCCGAGAGGATGCAGCGCGACGCGACAACGCGTCCCGCTAGCCCGAATCCCTCATAAGATCGAAGTGGCTTCGGTCAATCTCTACAGCCCCACGAGTTGGAGCTGTAGTCCGACCGCGGTGAGCCAGGGCATCGAGCTAGGCGTCGTAACGAAAGCAATCCGTCGTGTGGTCGTTGACCATACCGGTCGCCTGCATGAAGGCGTAGCAAATCGTCGAACCGACGAACTTGAAGCCGCGTTTCTTGAGTTCTTTCGACATAGCGTCGGACTCCGGCGTCTTGGCGGGGACCTCGGCCATCGTTTTCCAGGCATTGACTCGGGTTTCGCCACCGATGAACTGCCAAATGAACTCGTCGAAAGTGCCAAACTCTGTTTGCACCGCTAAGAACGCCTTCGCGTTGGTGATGGCGCTGCGGATCTTGAGTTGATTGCGGACGATGCCGGCGTTGTTCATCAGCTTGGTGACCCGCGCCTCTCGATAGCGAGCGATCTTGACCGGGTCGAAGTCATCAAAGGCCTTGCGGTAGTTCTCGCGCTTCTTGAGGATGGTGATCCACGAGAGCCCGGCCTGGGCGCCTTCGAGGAGTAGGAACTCGAAGAGGGTGCGTTCATCGTGCACCGGCACCCCCCACTCCTTGTCGTGATAGGCGATGTAAAGTGGATCGTCCCCGGCCCAGGAACAACGTTTCGGCATCGTCTTACCTCTTTTCTTGGATCTTGCCGACTTCAATCACCGCCAGGCAACGCCTTGACTGACGCGATGATGTCGCTGGTCGCATGGTCCTTTGGATCGCCAACCAACGCCGTCCGGCCACCGTAGGCACGCACGACCTCATACTCTGGCACCTTTTCTGGTGAGCCATAGTCGGTGCCTTTGCAGTGCACGTCTGGGCGTAGCTCGGCGAGCACCGGGCCCGGGGAATCGCCGGCGAAGATCAATACAAAGCTCACAGGTTCGAGAGCTGCCAGTAGCTCCGCACGCTCGGCCGCGGGCACCACCGGTCGGCCCACACCCTTGAGTGAGGCAACCGACGCATCGTCATTCAAGCCGACGATCAAGGCGTCTGCCTGCTGGCGAGCATCGCGCAGATACCTCAAGTGGCCGACATGCAGAATATCGAAATGACCGTTGGCGAAGGCGACTGTCTGTTGTTGCTCGTGCAGTACCTGCACAATCCCACGCAGCTCTTCGAGATGGACAACTCTACCCATGTTGATCGGCCTTCATGACCGGATGCCACCTGAGGCTCCTCAAGGGCGCCGGATCGTTCTCGACGGCGGCACGCAGTTCGTCACGTGTGAGGGTCGCTGTACCCATCTTCATCACCACTACTCCCCCGGCGTAGTTCGCCAGGCATGCCGCTTCGAGCGGCGTGGCGCCGGCTGCGAGAGCCAGGGCGAAGGTTCCGATCACCGTGTCACCAGCACCGGTGACATCAGCCACTTGATCCGTGCCATGCACCTCGAGGTGCGTCGCGCCTTCGTCGGTGAACAACGACATGCCGTCGCTGCCCTGGGTGACCAGCAGAAAGCTGGCCGCGAGTTTCGATAGTAGCTCGCGGCCATCCCGCTCCAGGCTTTCTAAGTCGCCATCCATGGCCCGACCGAGTAACGCCTCCGCTTCTTCTGCGTTGGGAGTCGCTCCGTCGAGGCCGGCGAGGTCTGCCAGACGGTAGCGACTGTCACCCAGGAGGATGCAAGAGGCTCCGAGTGCCTGGCGTAGCCGCGGCAACATCTCCGGGGCCACTGCGCCATAGCCGTAGTCGCTAAGCACCGCGACCTTCGGCCGCCCGCCAGAGTGCTCGAGAGTCGAGAGCAAGCTTTCGATCTCGTTCTCCGCAAGAACGATCTCATCTTCCACATCGAAGCGCACGATTTGCTGCTTGATCGCATGACGAGCGCCACCGAGCACACGGGTCTTGGTGGGCGTACGGTACCGCGGTTGAACAAGAATCCCTTCGGTCGACACACCGAGGTCGCCAAGAATCTTCCGCAGCTCGCGTCCCGCGGCATCGTCTCCGACTACTCCGAGTGGCAACGGCCGGCCATCAAGGGCTGCAACGTTGGCCACGGCATTGGCTCCGCCACCAGGCGCTGTCGACTCACTCTCGTGGCGCAGAATCAGAACGGGCGCCTCGCGGCTTATACGCTTGGGTGAGCCGGTGATGAACCGATCCGCCACTAAGTCGACCAGCATTGGCACCGGTTGACCTGCCATTCCATCGATCAGGTCGAGCAAACGGTGAGCCGAGGGAGCTTCCAGTTCGAGGCGCATAAGAGCGCGGATTCTAGCATTCTCTCGAGTCTGTCGACGTTGCACCAAGCTGTCGAGAGAACTTCGGAAGACCCTGCCATCGGAGCGAAATCAGAGAGGGCCTTCGGGCGATCGAGATCCGCTCCTCCAAGTGACGCGTCGATATCCATCGGTCCTGCTAGGCTCGACTCGCACACACCACGAGGACACAGAACCCGATGCAGCTCACGATCGATGATGTGATCTTTGATCACCACCCCAACCTCGTGCTGGGGCTCGTCCTAGCTCACGGTCTTGACAACTCGACCGACAATCCCGCTATCCGGAGCCTCTTGCGCGCCGCTGAAGCTACAGTGCCAAAAAAGATTGGCGACAAGCCCATTTCACAGCACCCACACATCGCACCCTGGAGGGAGGCCTATAGGAGGTTTGGCGCCAAGCCCAAGAAGTACCCGTCGTCGATCGAGAACATGGCGAAACGAGTACTCAAAGGCACTGCGATCGCACATATCAACAACCTGGTGGCCCTCTACAATGTCGTGTCGCTGACTCATCTGCTCCCTGTCGGAGGCGAGGATCTAGAAACGGTCGTCGGTGACGTACGGCTCACCGTTGCTAGTGACAGCGAGACACCTGTTCGACTGCTGGGTGAGCGCGAGGCTCGCCCTCCTTACGCCAGAGAGATCATCTACAGGGATGACATTGGAACGATCTGCCGACGGTGGAATTGGAAAGAGGCGGATCGAACCAAGCTGACCCATAAGACCCGCAACGCGTTCCTGGTCATCGAGGCCCTCCCGCCGATCGACCGCGAGCTTCTTGTAGCAGCCGTGAGAGAGCTGGCGAGATCGATAGAGCAGTATTGCGGTGGCGAGATCTCGACCGCGATCCTGGACCGAAACAAACCCAATCTATCGCTCGAGTAAGGCTAAGATGCACCGCGGCCGGAGAGCACTGCCGGCACGGTTTTGAGCAGGATCTTCATATCCAGCCACGGTGACCACGAGTCGATGTACTGCAGATCGAGCTCGATCCAGCGGTCGAAGTCGATCTGATTACGACCGCTGATCTGCCACAGGCAGGTCAACCCGGGCTTCATCGACAGGCGCCGGCGCTGCCACCTTTGGTAACGAGCGACTTCGTCCGGGATTGGCGGTCTGGGGCCGACCAGGCTCATGTCGCCCCGCAGAACGTTCCATAGCTGTGGCAGCTCGTCGAGGGAGAATCGGCGTAGAAATCTTCCGAACCAGGTGACACGAGGATCGCGTCTGAGCTTGAAGACGGGTCCGTTCATCTCGTTGAGATGTAAGAGCTCGGTCTGTCTCTGCTCAGCGTCCGCAACCATGGTGCGGAATTTGTAGAGCGTGAAACGCCGGCCGTTCAAGCCACACCGGGTCTGTCGATAGAAAACACGCCCTTTGCCTGTCAGCTTGATCACGAGGCCGATCAACAGCACGATCGGCAGAGCCAGAACCAGCAGCAGCAGGGACATGGCGACGTCGAGTAGACGCTTCAAAGCTAACAGAACGGGCTGCTCCGGGGTGGTTGAAAGCGTCAGGAGCGGCACACCATCGAGCTCTTCGAAGCGCGTCCGAGCCTTGGTGTGGGGGAAGAGATTGAGCGCGAACTGGGTCCGGATCCCCTGCTCGTGCAGCGCTAGTAGAAGATCCTCCATCCGGTCGAGGTCGCGGCGATTGATGCAGAAGAGCACATCGTCAACCGGGTGGTCTTCGACGATCTGCAGGATATCTTCCATCGTACCGAGCCGCTCGTAACGCGGCGGCAGACGGTCCCCGTCCGATTTCGAATTGGCAACGAAGCCGAGAATGCGGAAACCCCAGTAACGATGATCGCGGATCGAATCGGCCAGAGTGACCGCCCCTTCGTGGGTACCAACAATCAGGACTGTGCGATAGTTGTAGCCGCGCCAGCGGATGTAACGGGAGAACGTTCGTAGGGCCAGCTTCTCGGAGATCAGCAAGATGCAAGACAAACCGGCTACCAGAAGCACCCAAACGCGGCTGAATTCGTCGTCGCCGAGTAGTTTTGCGTCGAGGCGCAAAGAGTAGATCGCGAGCGCCAAAACCGCCAGCGAGCTGGCACACACTCGCACGATCGTCCACGCCTCCTCTCCCAGAGGCACGGTTCGGTGGGATTGATAGCACCCCGAGGACAGCAGCGAGATCCCCCACACCAAGAGCACAAACGGCAGCAGTGGCAGATAGGAAGCTAGGGGATAGAACGACGAGATCTCTTCCGGGAAGAGTCCTGGCAAGATCGAGGACCGGAACCAAAAGGCAACGAAGAAGGCGGCCGCGACCAAGACGAGGTCGAGGACGAAGATCGCCGCAACCAGCGGTTTCGACTGCTCCTTCAGCATCGCGGCTAGGTGCCCTCGTGGGTCCTCTTGGCGTGGACATTCAAGGGGCTGTCGAAGCCATGGCAGCCATCGCGGACCATGACCTTGTCGCTGCTGAGTACTCTGGGGGCCTCGTCCTCGGGAAAAACGTAGGAGTTCAGGACTTGTGGCATCGAGGCGCGGGTCGTGTAGTGCACTACGAAGCTCTTACGGGTCAGCGACGGGTCCTTCGGCCGAGCCCCCCCATGCAGCAACGAGTGGTGCCAGATCAGAACGTCTCCTCGCCGACAGGTCAGCTGCTCGCATTCGAGCCCAGCCTCGCGCACGTGACGCTCGTCCCAGGCTTGCGACGCTGCGAGCTCAACGTCTCCGTCGGTGGAGTGATCGAACTGGTAACGCCCCGGCGCGAACTGGTAGTACGGCAAACGGTGCGAGCCGGGATAGTAGATCAGCGGACCGCAGTCTGGGCCGATGTCTTCCAAGGCTACCCAGGCGGCCGCCAGATGATACGGCGGCGTCATATTCACGTAGACCGGGTCGCGGTGTAAGCCCTGCTGGCTACCCCATTCGAAGTACAGCGATTGGGTCGCTATGGACGTCTCACCGAAAATCTCGTCGATGAGATCGAAAATCTGGCGGTGTAGAAAGAGACCGAGAGCTGTTTCAGACCAGGTATGCAGATCCGCGATCCGACACGAAGGCTTGCGATGGTCCATGTCGGCATCACAGAAGGGCGTCAACAGACTGTGGTAGGCATAAGCCACATGCTCGGGTTGCTCGTGCCACAGGCTCTCGACATCGCGCTCGATCTGAGCATAGATCTCGTCGTCGAGATCCAGCGAGAGCACGAGATAGCCGCGCTCGGCATAATGTCGTAACTGTTCAGCCCGTTGCGAGTCGAGCTCGCCTCGGCGAACTCGCCGAGCGATCTTCCGCTTAGCATCGCGTTGGTCTAGCCACAGATCGCTCCAGAGTCGACCATCAGGACTCAGCGGACCGCTGGGACGCCTTGGGGAAAGAAAGTCGAGGAAACTCATCCCTGGCCATCCGACTTCGAATGCATCCCACGACTCGAGGTGAGATGGAACAGAATGGCGGGCAAGCGCCGGTGTGATGTGAGGATCATGACGGAGTCAACTATAGCCGAGCGTCGTCGCTACCGCCGAGTCCTGATGTCGGCAACATGCTATAGCAACATATTCTTGTTGTCAACTCAACGCGGTCGCTTGGCAGAGTTGTCAGCCAGTCGCCCGAAGAGCTCAGCGTACTGACGGGTCACGGTATCCCAGGAATAGAGCTGAGTCGCACGATTGGCCGCAGCAACCCCAAGGTCCGCCGCGGTGCGTGGCTCAGCCAAGACTTGGTCGAAGAGCCGAGTCAGGGTCACTGGCTCACTGGCTCGGAAATAGAGTCCGCAGTCACCGACAACCTCCCGATTCTCGGGCGCGTCGTTGACCAACAAGCAGTTACCGTAACCCATTGCCTCGACGAGTGCCGGGTGAGTACCACCCACTTCGGTGGCGTGGATGTAGGCCAGAGCGCCGGCTTGTAGCTCGCGATAGCCATCGCCATAGATACTGCCCGGAAAAATCACCCGCGAGTCGGCTCGCTGGCGTAGGTCGCTGATGAAACGCCCAGCATAGGGCGCATGGCCTACCATGACCAGAGGCATCTCTCCACCGACCTGTGAATAGGCTTGGATGACTCGGTGAGGGTTGTTCTCGGGCTCGAAGCGACTGACATAGAGGAAGTACTTGCGCGCCTCGAGCCCCAACCGCTCCAACACTTCCACCCTGGCAGGCTGGTGCGGTTCGACCCCGTAGGTGATCAGGTAGGAGGC